>JBGCDT010000291.1:0-29723 GCA_045105695.1 Saprospiraceae bacterium
AGAAGGAAATACACACGATGCGTTCACAGATCCCGAATTGCGTTACCGTCAACGTTACGTAGACTTGGTTGTAAATCCAACGGTACGTGAAGCGTTCATCAAGAGAACTCGGATGTATAATTCCATGCGCGAGTACTTGAATACAAAAGGTTACCTAGAAGTAGAGACGCCAATTTTGCAACCGATTTATGGAGGAGCTGCAGCTCGCCCATTTACGACGCATCACAATACGTTGGACATGAAACTCTATCTGCGTATTGCAAATGAGTTATATCTGAAAAGATTAATCGTCGGTGGTTTCGATGGTGTTTATGAATTCTCGAAGGACTTTAGAAACGAAGGAATGAGTCGTTTTCACAATCCTGAGTTTACACAAATCGAGTTGTACGTTGCATACAAAGATTACGAATGGATGATGGACCTCGTGGAAGAAATGGTCGAAAAAGTAGCGATGGATACCAACGGAACAACTAAAGTTCAGGTTGGTGAAAACGTCATAGATTTCAAAAGACCTTGGAAACGATTCACGATGTATGAAGCGATTGAGCATTTCACAGGAATTGATATTTCTAAAATGAGTGAGGCAGAATTAGTTGCTACTGCTAAAAAGCTTCATGTACCAGTTGACGAGTCAATGGGTAAAGGAAAACTGATTGATGAAATATTCGGAGAGACTTGCGAAGCGCAATTGATACAACCGACATTCATTACAGACTATCCAATAGAAATGTCTCCACTGGCGAAGAAGCACAGAACGTCGGAAGGCTTGGTCGAGCGTTTCGAGGCGGTTTGTAACGGAAAAGAAATCTGTAATTCTTTTACAGAGTTGAATGATCCAATAGATCAGCGCGAGCGATTTGAGTCGCAGCTGGAACTCGGTAAGCGGGGGGATGAGGAAGCGATGGTTTTGGATGAAGATTTCTTACGTGCATTGGAATACGGGATGCCGCCAACGGCAGGTCTCGGAATCGGGATGGATCGTTTGGCGATGATCATGACGAACTCTAACAGTATTCAAGATGTCTTGTTCTTTCCACAGATGAAGCCAGAGAAGGAAGCGACAGAAGAAGAAGTTGGAGAGTAAAAAATAAAATTCTTGGAAGACCAGTTTATTCATTGGAGTAGACTGGTCTTTTTGATTAAAATATATAACTATGACTCGTTTTGTAATACTATTGTTAGCAATGTCTATGTGTTTACTTTCTGCGTGTACTTCTGATTCGAAAAGTGAAGCACGACAAAGTACAGAACCCCCAACTGTAAAAACAACTAAGGCGATTGTAGCTCAAATTCCTGGAGATATTCCAGTGGTTAAATATCATCCGCCTTCTATCGATAGAACAGAGGAAGGAAAACCAGAAGGTAGTCCCTTTGTACCGAAACTGATGCAAGAAGTATTTCCACTAGACGCAGGAGGACTTGATCGTTTCTCTGGAGCCAACGGTGCGCCAAAATTAATGGATAATCAAATGGGCTCCGAGACCCGCATGGTTTATAAAGATCGAAACACTGGTCAGCAAATAGCGCTGAGTATTAGGGACTCGGGAACACTTGGATTGACAATGGACCAAATTGTAGACTGGATCAAAAACCCTCGTAATTCAGAAACCGAAAACACGATAGATCGAACAGGGTCGCTTAAAGGGTTTCCTTATCATGAGTACTATGTAAAAGATGCTCAGATAGGAGAGTTACACCTTTTGGTAAACAAACGTTTTGAGGTGGTGGCAAAAGGAGAGGGTGTTTCTTATGAGACACTTCGTGGGGTAATGGATAAGTGGGATTTGGCGAGTTTGTATTAAGCATTCGAACTGTTAACAAGATGCTAACGACCTACTCTAAGGTAAATCTTTACCAAAATCTAATTATTTTTGAATTCCAGATAGTATAACCTCATTCACGTAAAACCATTGTTATTAACTTCTAAAATTACAATTGTTATGAAAAAAATACTACTTACTATTTGTTTGGCAATCAGCTTAAGTTTCTCAACGCAGGCCCAAAACAGCAATCAAGATCTCCAAGTCGAAATGGACAATATGATGGAGCAAATGCAAGAAATGATGAAAGATATGGGGGTATGGATCAATGATGCACCTATTTTTGGGGACACGACTATCGTACGAGAGTTTCATTTTCCCACAGAGGAATTTGACCAAATGTACGAAAGCTTTCCAATGGAAAATCTAAGCGAACTCTTTAAAGGTATGGAGGGAATGATGGGAGAGTGGGCAGACGAAGATATGGAAGAATGGCTGGAAGAGATGGAGAAACGTATGGAAGAAAATGCTCCGCCAAAGGATAAAAAGACATCAAAGAAAAAACGAAAGACTACTACCCTTTAAATTACAGGCACTTCTCCGAATCCAATCCATTTTATATGCAACTGATAAATTTCTCTTTTGCCATTCTACTTCTTCTGGGAGTACTTGGTTTGCTTATGCCTGCTGTTTTTGGTGGAGATGATTTTGTCAAATTATATAAAGTGATTGTCCAACTCTACCTTTTTGGTTTCACTGCTTTTCAGGTTTTGAAACGTGTTTTTTTCTACAAAGTAAAAGGAGACATCAATATCATAAGGTTGGTCAAAACCAGCGAAGCCCAACAGCGACTACTGATACAAGGCGTCGCTATAACAGGTCTTTTTATCGCTTACATGTATTCTTTTGAAAACCTAATGCATTTCGATACCATCATGATCGGAATTTTACTAGTGTATTATACTGCACAAGTTTTTGAGCATGGTCGGCCTTCTATTTATATTGACGATCACTCTATTTCTTATGATGACTACGTTGTTAGCCAATGGCCTTGGGAACACCTGGAAAAAATAGAATTAGAAGAAGAACAGTTACGCATTGTTGGAGTGGATAGTGCATTTGAGCTTGATTTTGAATCCATCGACGACATCGATTTTGTTCGCTTAGATGATGAGCTACAACGGTCTGTTTTGGATGGAGAATTTACGAGTAGTCTTAGTTCTAAAGATTTAGTAGGGATTATTAAAGGGCATGCGGAGGAACACAATGTGTTGGTTCTGAATAATTGAATAAAAGGGTAATCTTATAATTGAAGTAACGCTCAATTATGTAGCTTTACAGATAAGTACAGTCGAAGGAAATATTCAATTTTTCAAAATTCAATTATTAGAAAATGTCTCCAGACACTTATCTCCTCCTCGCACAAATTTTTCTTGTCGTATTAGTCCTCGCTGTTCTCTGGTTTCTAGGAAAAGGATGTTATCAAGTCCTCTTGAAAATGAATGTTGATCGAAAGCAGGCAGAGAAAGTCAGTCTGTATGTGTTTTCGGGTATAGTAATTTGGTTGTTGATAATTGCCTTAATTGCGCTTTCCGGATTCTTTACTAATTTTGAAAATCTACCCCCACGAATCGCACTTGCGATGGTTCCTCCAATTCTTCTAACAATATATTTACTTTTTTCAAAACGCTTCGCCAACTTTCTAAAGTCACTCCCGGAAGCATGGCTCATTTATTTGCAAAGTTTTCGATTTCCCCTAGAAGTGATTCTCTGGCTAGGGTTTCTAGGTGGTTCTATTCCTTTTCAAATGACCTTTGAAGGATTTAATTTCGATATCATTGTGGGGCTGACAGCGTACATGGCTGGCTTTGTTTTTTTTGGTAGAAACCGCTATCGTAAATTCGAGGCCATCATCTGGAATATCTTTGGTTTGGTGCTTTTGGTAAATATCGTTTCCATAGCCATTGTCTCCACGCCTTCTTCTTTGCGCATTTTTATGAATGAACCTGCGAACAGGATCATCGCTTATTTTCCCTTCATTTGGATACCCGGATTTTTAGTTCCACTCGCTTTTGCGCTACACGTGTTCTCTTTAAAGCAATTGATTATGATGTCAAAAATCAGTCGCAGAAAGTTTACCTTGCGAAAAAATTAATAGCATGGCCTACTTTGAAAATAAAGTTGTTTGGATTACTGGAGCTTCCTCAGGGATCGGAGCAGCACTTGCTCGTCATTTTGCGAAAGCTGGGAGTCAGCTCATTTTATCTGCTCGGCGGAAGCCTCAACTGGAAGAGGTCAAAGAGAGTTGCAATCGATCAGACAAAGATATTTTAGTTCTACCGCTGGACTTGGGAGAACATGATTCCTTCACAGGAAAAACGGAAGAGGCCTTAGCCCACTTTGGCCGAATTGACATCCTCATTAACAACGGCGGCATAAGCCAACGTTCTTTGATTTTAGATACTGATATTTCAGTTTATAAGAAATTGATAGACATCGATTACCTAGGTACCGTTGCTTTGACCAAGGCTGTGCTTCCTGTTTTTGTAAAACAGAAAAGTGGTCACTTTGCAGTTGTTACCAGTCTCATGGGGAAATTTGCTTCGCCGCTCCGCTCTGGTTACTGTGGCGCAAAACACGCACTTCACGGTTTCTTCGATGTGCTCCGCATGGAGCATGAAAAAGATAATATCAAAGTACTGACGATCTGTCCAGGATTCATCAGAACCAACATTTCCATCAACGCACTCTCCTCCGATGGAACAAAGCAAAACTCTATGGACAAATCTACTGATGCGGGTATGTCACCAGAAGATTGCGCTGCGGAAATAGCTGCTGCCATTAAAAAAGAAAAATACGAAGTGTTAATTGGAGGTAAGGAAACCTTTGCGGTTTATCTGAAGCGGTTTTTTCCTAGATTGCTGCATCGAGTGGTGATGCGGTCGGAGGTGACTTAGGGGATTGGGGAATGAGGTTGATGAGGAGATCGTGGATAGGGCTTTTTTCCTTTAAGAAGCTGTATTTCGGATTCTTTTGATGCTATAATTATTTCACTTTTCTGCAATAAAAAAACGACAGTCGATTGAAACCGACTGTCGTTTTTTTATTTTGTAAGTGTATTGTTATACTGCGAAGCTTTCGCCACAGCCACATTCTCTAGCTGCGTTTGGATTGTTGAAATAAAACCCTTTTCCATTCAAACCACCAGAGAATTCCAGCGTCGTATTACAGAGATATAAAAAGCTTTTCAAATCCGTAACTACTTTTACACCATTGTCTTCAAAGACTTGGTCGTTTGGCTGAGTCTCATTGTCAAAGTCCATTTTGTAGGACAGACCAGAGCAACCTCCGCTAGTGACGGATACGCGAACGAAGTAGTCTTCAGTCATGCTTTCCTGAGACTTTAATTCGTCAATTTTTGATTTTGCACTTTCTGCTACGTAGAGCATCTTGTTTCTTTTTTAGATTGAAAATAGTTTTGAAGGATAGAATTGCTGAATGATTGAATGTTCCTTGGTGCGTAAACTTCGTGGATGATTACGGCAAAAGGGAACCCTCAATCATTCAAAATTCAATCTTCCAATCCTTCAAAAATTAAGCATTCTTAGAACGATAATCCTTGATCGCTCCCTTGATGGCATCTTCCGCCAATACAGAGCAGTGAATTTTTACTGGAGGTAAAGCCAATTCTTCAACAATAGCCATATTGTCGATAGCTTGTGCTTCGTCAATTGTTTTTCCTTTTAGCCACTCGGTAGCTAGGGAAGAAGAAGCGATGGCAGAACCACAACCGAAGGTTTTGAATTTAGCATCTTTGATAACGCCAGATTCTTCGTCTACTTCGATTTGTAAGCGCATAACGTCTCCACATTCAGGAGCACCTACTAAGCCAGTACCTACGTTGTTTTTGCTTTTATCTAAAGTTCCAACGTTTTTTGGATTCTTGAAATGGTCTAATAATTTTTCTGAATAAGCCATGATGTCTATTTTTTAGATTGCGATTGGTTAGCTTTGCTAACCTGGTTTTTATTTAATTAAATTTAGTGAGCGGACCACTCGATGCTGTCGATATCTACTCCTTCTTTATACATTTCCCAAATTGGACTCAACTCACGCATGTGATTTACACCATTGGAAACAGCTTCGATAGCATAGTCGATCTCTTCATCCGTAGTGAAACGACCCAAGCTGAAACGTATAGAAGAATGTGCCAGGTCATCTCCCAAACCAAGTGCTACTAATACGTAGGATGGTTCTAAAGAAGCTGAAGTACAAGCAGAACCGGAAGAAACACCAATCTCCTGATTGAAGGTCATCATCAGTCCTTCGCCTTCTACGTGCTTGAAAGAAATGTTAGTTGTATTCGGCATACGGTGCTCTGTGTTACCGTTGATGTATACTTCTTCCATGCTGTCAAAAAGCGCTTTCTCCAGACGATCTCTCATCTTAGACATACGCGCTGCGTCTTGATCCATTTCTTTACGAGCTATCTCAGCTGCTTTTCCGAAGCCTACGATACCGGGTACGTTCAAAGTACCAGAACGCATACCGCGCTCGTGTCCGCCACCGTCCATCTGAGCAGTTACTTTTACTCTTGGGTTTTTACGATTTACAAATAAAGCACCGACTCCTTTTGGTCCGTACATCTTATGACCTGTGAAAGCCATCAAGTGAACACCTACTTCTTTTGGATTGACAGGAATTTTTCCAACGGCTTGTGTTGCATCACTCATAAAGAGTACACCGTGCTTTGCGCAAAGCTCTCCAATTTCTTTCATTGGCTGAATGACACCTGTCTCGTTGTTAGCCCACATGACTGAAATCATGATGGTGCTATCTTTAATAGCTGCTTCCAATTTACTCACATCTACTCGGCCATCTTCTTCTACATCTACGTAAGTTACTTCGCCACCCATCTTTTCTATTTTATTACAAGAGTCCAAAACGGCTTTGTGTTCTGTAGTCAACGTAATGATGTGGTTTCCTTTTCGGCTGTACATTTCGAAGGCTCCTTTCAACGCAAGGTTGTCTGCTTCTGTAGCACCTGAAGTGAAAATGATTTCCTTTCCATCCACGCCAATCAACTGAGCGATTTGGTCACGTGCATAATCAACAGCCTCTTCAGCAACCCAACCAAAAGGGTGGTTTCTACTTGCTGCGTTTCCAGGGTGGTTGTAGAAAAATGGTAACATCGCGTCTACAACTCTTGGATCAGTTGGAGTAGTTGCATTGTTGTCGAGGTAGATAAGTTTCTTGTCTGACATAATTCTATTTGTATGAGTTTTCTTTTGAGGCTGCAAAAATAGCCATTTGTAGTATAAAATAAGACCTGATTTGGACTTTATTTAGATTTATTCTAAGTAAATATAACTTATTTCAAATATAACCAAAAACGTGTGAAATTGTTTGTGGAAATTTGAATTTGTTTTCAAGCAAATATAAAGTGCAAAACAGGAGTGTTGAACCCAAACAAAAAGGTCAGACCGAATGAACGGCCTGACCTCTTTTTTTAGATTAGAAACTAGCTAATCTTAAGTCGATTCTTACTGCTTGATGTCGAATGTGTAAGAGTCGTTATTATTGTCATCTGTTTCAGTAATCTCAGTTACTTTGATGTAGTAGTAGTTATCACCATTCTTTACAGCATACTCGTCACCTATAACAACTACAGCACTTACTCCACCAGACAAAGCGTCAGCATTACCAAAAACAGTTTCGATCTGTTCTTGAGTAGTAATGTTAGCATAGCTTGTTCCTTCAGGAAGAGTAGTGTCGTTTCCTACAAATCTGATTTCAGAGCCATTTATTCCAGAGATTTGCTGTTTCCAGTTTGAATCATCGGGCTGTGATGAGTCAATACCTTCGTCTTTAATATCAGCGTCAACATCTGTAGTCTGAGTACCAGTACCATTACCTGTATCCAAATCCAATCCTCCTGTACCTGGAGGTCCTGCTTGATTTAAAAGAACACCAGTCAATTCAGTAACAGCAACACCTGCAATAACATTTACAGAAGCAGAACCTACTAAACCATTTACATCTTCAACTTCAAATTTGTAAACACCAGTTGCATTAGGGCGAATAGTTATCGCTACTTCACTCAATTCAGTAGAACCTGCAGCTAATGGAAGTGGGTTCTCAGTGAAAGTAGTACCTTCATAATCAAGCTCAGCAGCATCTACAAGAACATCGTCAAAGTAAACTGCAAAAGATGCAATCTCACCAGAACCAGTAGAGTTGAATCTCAAAACATTAGCACTTCCAGGAGCAACAGTCAAAGGATCAGTACCTACGTATGTTACAGCTGGAGCAGTAGCAGCACCTTCTGTATTAACAGTTACGAAAGCAGAACTAACTTCATTGTTTTCATCAGTTACTTCAAAAGTGTAATCTAATTCTTCTGCTGTAGTGTGAGCGGTTATGTCAACACTCCAAGTAAATCCACCTTTGTCTGCGTCAGGAACAACTTGTGGGTTATTCGCTACAGCGATTCCAGCATAAGTAATTCGACTACCGTCCATTACTACTCCGTCTTCTAAAATGGATACTGATCTGATGTCTGCATCTATTTTAGCAACTGTTAATTCAACAGTAAAAGTCGATCCAGGAGCAACGTCTGCAATAGTTGATAAGTCAGTAAAAGTAGCATCTACTGTTGGTCCGAATACTTCTTCATCAGATCCACAAGAGGACAATCCGAAAATGGCAAGGGCCAAAAATAGTGCTTTGAATAATGAGAGATTTTTCATTTTAAATTTAGTTTTTATTAATAAAAATTAATTGGTTAATGAGTTAAATATTATAGCGATATAAAATTTTCTGTCGTAGAAACGCATCTAAAACGAGTAATGTTGGGTAAGGGCTGCCTAATGTTGGTAACTTATTACTAAAAATTTTGTTAAAGATTTTTAACAAATAAAACTTAAAAGCTTGAAATCAATGTTTGTTCAAGCTAAAGATGGTGATTAAGATTTTTTTTAAAAGATAATAGGGAAGAAGGGAAGATTTGACAAATAAAAAAAACATTCAGCAGGCACAGATTACTTGTAAGAGAGTCAGTGGTAATCACCTTTTGGAAAATGGAAAATTACTACAACCTGTTGCCTGCGAATGTGCAATTAAATAATACTAAGTGGTTTCTTTTTAGTTTTCGTAGCTTTTATTTGATGTCCTTTTCATCACAATACTACTGATAAAAAGGCTTTTAAACCACCATTGTTCTGCTGCTTTTGCCGTAATTTGCAGGTCTTAACGACCTTTAACTTCTCGACCGTTATTTAACAGGTCATCTGGAATTCTGTTAACAAATAGATTGTTGATTTACAACGACTTAGGTAAAGTGTTAAGAAAAGCCATTTGACCATGAATCCAATTTTAACATTAGTTAATACGCCTTAAATCACTCTTTTTCATTGGAAAAAAAAAAAAAACCATCAAAGTCTTCTAGTAAAGGAATCAACCCTCGACTGAAACAGACCTTTCAGAGGAAGGTCCAGATGGGAGTGGGGGAGTACATTCGTGGTTTGCAAGCTGGAGATCGGAGCACCTTAGCTCAAGCCATCACATTGATTGAGAGTAATCGTCCAGAGCAGATGGAGATGGCGCAGGAGCTTTTGAAGGTATTACGTAAAGAGAAAAAAGATACTTTCAGAATAGGTATAACCGGAAGCCCTGGTGTTGGGAAAAGTACTTTTATAGAAGCGTTGGGAATGAGTTTTATCAATCAAGGACATAAAGTAGCGGTACTATCCATTGATCCTAGTAGTAATATAACAAAAGGGTCGATCTTAGGAGATAAGACTCGGATGACTACGCTTTCTGCAAATTCTAACGCATTCATAAGACCTTCTCCTTCTGCTGGAACCTTAGGAGGCGTTGCCCGAAATACCCGAGAGACGATCGAACTCTGTGAGGCTGCTGGTTATGATAGAATCTTAATTGAAACAGTTGGGGTAGGGCAGTCTGAGACTAATGTATACTACTTAGCTGATTTTTTTCTACTGTTGCTTCTGCCAGGGGCTGGAGATGATCTACAAGGAATCAAAAGAGGGATCGTCGAAATGGCAGATTTACTAATCATCAACAAAGCAGATGGAGATCGCAAAAAACTAGCTAAAGAAGCGAAGCGAAATTACCAAACAGCACTACACCTCTTCCCAATGAAAGCCAATGGCTGGCAACCTAAAGTCAAGACCTGCTCTGCTCTCGAAGGAGATGGGATCCCAGAAATCAAGACTTTACTGGAAAACTACAAATCTCAGACAGACCTAGTCAAGGCTAAACGAAATCAACAAAACAAATACTGGATGTACGAGGCTATTGATAACGGTCTTAAGAACACTTTTTTTAATCACCAAAAGGTTCGGGGCTTACTTTCTAAATTGGAAAACGACATAGAAAAAGAAAGTCTTTCTCCTTTTGAGGCTGCTGAAAAGTTGCTTCAGCAGTTCTTCTCTACTGAGAAATAAAAAATCAATCCGTCAAACGACTTCGTAAAACACATAGCTATATATTTATATTTAATAAGCTAGTCCACTACCTACCAATCTATAAAATATTATATATTTGTGTAAAGTAAGCCAAAAACCGATTTGTTAAAGTCGACTACTTTTGTAATCCCTGAACATATCTTACTTTAGATACTCTTTCTTACGAATCTTACCTACCAAAATTTCTATCTTTACATTTGTTAATTATGAGAAACAGAATGTCTTAGGACATTCAAATATTTAGATATTTTACCTCTGGTATGCGTATTTTTCTTCACATATGCTTTCTGGTGTTTTCCGCTAATGTAGTTGCTCAAACTGCACTTGTCGAAGATGTAAAAACTTATATCGCTACTCAACAGTTCGATAAAGCTCGCGATCTTATCGAATATCATCTGGAAAAATCTAAGGACGAAGGAGTACGCACTGCTTTATGGTACTATAAAGGTCGTTTGAGCACGGACGAGTATTTCGATGATAACAAAGAGAAAGATTCTGACGTGGTTTTTAGAAAAAAATCCTATCAACTACTCGAAGGAATTGCTGCTTTTCAAAATACCGTAAAAAGACAAGATCCCGAATATAGTGTCTCAGCATTGCGTCAACTGGGCGGATTGCATCGCTATTTGAAAGACATCGCTTTTTCCAATTTGCATAAAAAACAATACGAGCGATTTTACCTCAATCTGGACTGGGCAAGAAGTTGTGATCGATTTGTTCAAAGCTACGTTCCTAAATCAGCAGATTACGAAATGGACACTATGCTCCTTTACTTGGTTGCTTATGGAGCCGAATTAACAGGCCGAAATTATAAGGTCAAGACTTGCTACGAAACCCTGCTTTTAGAAGGCATCAAAGAAGAGCAGTTGTTTACAGATAACTATGGAATGTTGATGGCTCTAGGCGAAATAGAAAAAGCAAATGCCATCTTGGAAAAAGGTTTACTCAAACATCCGAATGCTATAGAGTTATTAAAAAGTAAGTTACATTGGTTGATGACTAATGAGTATTACGAAGAAACGATTCAGTTTGTAAACAACAAAGCTACTGTTCTCCCTGAAAGTGAGCAGGCACGTTTTCATTTTGTGAAAGGATTGGCCTGGGATGCCCGTTATAAGGAGGCTTCTCGTCGTAATCTTCCTGATGCTGATTTCTACTTTAAAGAAACGGAGAAGGCTTACCAAAAAGCGGTTGGATTATCACCAAAGACTTTTGATTTCGCTTACAATCTTGCGGCGCTCTATTATAATAAGGTAGTTTCCATTCAACCAGATAGTACCCCAGCTACTGCCCCCAATGAAGACTACGCGCTCTTCATTCAACGAGCTACAGAGACGCTAGAAAGTACACTAGATTTAAATACTGCTGATCGTAAAGTCATCGATGCGCTGGAAGACATTTACAAAAGAACCAACCAGCAGGAAAAACTAGAGCAGTTGAATATCAGCAAAATTGAATGATCCATCTTAATACAGACCGTAGCGGCGAACAGACGTCAGAAGCTCGTTTTCCGTTCAATTTATCTTTCCATTTTCATTAAAAACTTCCCCTTTTATTTACATTTGCCCTGCTTTTGCAAATACGCTCACAGTGCTGAGATTCCTACTAATACATATTATAATTAGGAATAAAGTTTGCATGAATTAATAAATTACTAAGTATACCTATCAAAGCTGTAGTTTAATACGGTTTTGATATGGAAAAAAATTAAAATTATGTCTGATAAAAGAAATGTCATTGTAGTTGGTGCAGGAGGAATTGGTCGAGCGGTAGGATTGATCTTAGCCAACTATAAAGAATTAAATGTCCAGGTTTTTCTAGGTGACGTAAAAGAGTCTGTTGCTCAAGATGCCGCCAATTGGGTTCATGAAGGATTAGGACGCGAAGGTGTAGCCACTCCATTCGTCATGCCTTATGAAGGAACGAATGAGGAGATGACAGCCATCTTTGAAAAAGGAGAAGTTGTATTGGATTGTTTGCCTGGAAGTCAGGCTCCTCGAATTGCGAAAATGGCTCGTGAACATCATTTGCATTATGCAAACCTTACGGAATATGTTGCTGAAACCGATATGGTTGTGGACATTGCTCAGGATGCAGATACTGGTTTTGTGGTGCAAACTGGTCTTGCTCCAGGTTTTATCAATGTATTAGGAAATCACCTCTTCCAGACGTTCTGCAAAGACAATGGCGTAGATCAGGTAGATAAGCTTTCTATGAAAGTAGGTGCACTGACTCGCCATGCGGTATCTCCGCACTTTTACGGATTTACCTGGAGCCCGATTGGTGTTGCTACAGAATATGTAGAAGATGCTATTGCGGTAAGAAATTACAAAACGATCAAAGTACCTGCGCTTTCTGAAAGACAAACGATCATTATTGATAACATCACTTATGAAGATAATCTAACCTCTGGTGGCGCGGCAGATTTGCCACAGGCACTGGAAGGAAAAGTGAAGGATTTGGATTATAAAACATTGCGTTACCCAGGTCACTACGGCTGGGTGAGCAAAGTGCTTTCCAGTATTCCAGTAGGAGAGGACACCATTGAAAAACTACAAGAGACGATGCTTAATGACATTCCTTCTGTAGAGGACGACGTTGTTATTGTCTATGCTTGTGTAAAAGGAAAAGACAAAGACGGTGTACTTCGAGCTGTTGAAAAATCATATACAGTGCAACCTATGAAAATAGGAAACCAGACATTACGTGCCATCCAATCAACGACTGCTGCGCCATTGGCTGAGGCAGCAGTAATGTTGCTAAGTGGAAAACATAAGGGCGTCGTTTTCCAATCTGACATCGATCCTTTGCCATTTTTGAATGGACCAATTGTTTCTGCGGTTTATGGAAAATTTGCAGAAGTGGAGGAGCGGGAAGCAGTGAATTCTTAAAAAATCACCACTTTCGTTGTAAATAAAAAAGAGCTTCATCAGGTCACTGATGAAGCTCTTTTTCGTAAATGAAAATTAGTTTTGCGACCTCGCACAGTTGGAAGGGTAGCTGTGCAAGAGTTCGTAAAACGGGGATTCGAAAAGCGTGATTATCGTTGCTAGTATAACATCAATGTTTTACGAACTGTTGCTTGTCCGCTGCACCAGGCCGCAAAACTAGAGGCTGTAAAACTATTGTTATCACTTACTAGAAATAACCATCAACTGAGCAAACTTCCGTCTGCTGTCTTTAGAACTTAGCGTAATGTGATAAGCTCCACTTTCCAAAATTCCTGTCTGCCATTGCATGACTGTTTTGTTTACTTCTTCAATATTCCACTCTGTAATAATCTGCCCCAGCGCGTTTGATAGCTGAAGCTTGACGGCCTCTCCTTCAAAGCCAGTCATATCTACATTTAGGTATTCTCCAGACATTGGATTTGGAAAAACATGAAGTCGCCTAGCTTGTTTTTCGTTTTCCAGAAATTGTGAATTGATATTTGCTGAACCTTCTATTTCAACACTGTAATCCTCTACTTCTCCTCGTTCAAAGTTTTCACAAGGGCTAGCATATGTTCCTCGTTTAGCAGCGATACGAATTCTTGTAGAAGCATTGTTAGCAGATTCAGGGATCGTAATTTCTCCAGTCGCAATTTGGTTGCTGCCATAGCTTTGGAAAACAACTTCTCCGTTGTCTTCAAAGTCGCCGTCATTGTTGAAGTCAATCCAGGCCGTCCAATACAAATCTGCATTGTGTCCTGACCAACTCAGCCCTGGTGTAAGTGTAATGTTATAAGATTCGCCAGCAAGAAGTGTTGTACTTAAATTAGTGAAATCACCGTAGCCACATTCAGTGTCGCATTTCCCAGAGGAATTATCAATGTCCATCAAAGTCACTCCTGCAATCCATTCCTGCCAAGGTTTTTCAGCAGCGACATCGCAGTAGTCACCTGTTGGGCCAGGGCCACCACCATCAATATTAACAGAGTAGTCTTCGATCTCTCCTCTCTCAAAACTCTCACAAGGATCTGCGTAAGCACCGCTCTTAGCTGAAATTCGCATACGCGTAATTCCTGAATCAGCAGTAGATGGAATATTCAATAATCCCACGACCAACTGATTACTTCCTGGTGCTTCCAGAATCATCTCCCCTGCATCCGTGAAGTCTCCATCTTGATTTAAGTCAATCCAGACACGCCAGTAAAAATCAGCATCTCTACCCGGCCAGCTTAGCCCAGGAGTCAGACGTATGGTGCTGGTCTGACCGGAGTTTAAATTAGCGACCAAATTTGTGAAATCACCATAGCCACATTCTGTATCACATTTCCCAGAAGGATTATTAATGTTCGCAACTTCGATGGCTGCAATCCATTCACTCCAAGGTTTGTCGGCAGAGGGCAGACAGTAATCACCGGTAGGTCCACCATTTATACAGTCTGGATCGGCGTCATCTAAACCAGGGCACAGGTCTTCATCATCACAAACGCCATCGTTGTCCTCATCCTGATAAGTACCTACACAATTGCAGTCAGCGTCGTAAATATCGTTTTCGGTACAATTGTCATTGTCATCACAAGGCCCGCCGATGGTACAACCAGGACCACCTCCTTCGCTGATATTCACCGAGTAATCTTCCACCTCTCCTTCCTCAAAAGTTTCGCAAGGAGTTGCATAGCTTCCTTTTTTTGCAGCAATGCGCATTGCCGTAATTCCCTCCTCAGTTGATGCAGGAATATTGATGCTCGCGTTTACAATTTGGTTGCTGCCATCGGTTTCTAAAACCATTTCTCCAGCATCTTCAAAATCTCCATCTTGATTCAGGTCAATCCAAATACGCCAGTATAAATTTGCAGATTGTCCAGACCAACTTAGTCCAGGCGTTAGGATGATTGGAGTACTTTGACCAGCGGAAAGGTTTGCCGTTAGATTTGTGAAATCACCATAGCCACATTCTGTATCACATTTTCCAGAAGGGTTATTTATGTTAGCAATTTGTACACCTGCAATCCATTCATTCCAAGGCGCTTCACTCGTTGCTTCGCAATAAGAACCACTCGCACCTTCCGTAACTATTACGAGGAAAGAACAGGAGCTTTGCTGGCCGCAGGTATTGGTTGCAAGGTAAGTAACCTGAGTCGTTCCTACGGAGAAAAGACTGCCATTAGCTGGGCCATTGGTTTGACTGAGATTGAAAGTTCCAGTGTTACAATTCGTAGAAACCGTAGGAGTTGACCAGTTGACAATCGCACCGGAAGGATCACTTGCGGCTACTGTTATATCTGTTGGACATTCAATGGTTAGGCTCGTTCCACTCGCGCTTTGTTCTACTAAAAAGATTGGTGTAGCATCTAACTCGATATTTGTAGAACTATTGTTAGAAATGTTTCCGCTGTCACTGAAGTCCCACTCGTAACGATCTAATTGGTCGTAGCCAAAACTGGTTGGAAAACTAAAGTTACCCTCTGCTTCTTCAGAAAGATCTGTCATCGTTTTTGCCCAAAGCATATATACGTAGGTACCATCTGCGCGAAGGAAAGCATGAGCCTCAACTCCGGAAGGAACATTTAGTTGTGCTGTTTTTATTTCATCATAATTGGTTTCCCAAAGCATATCAGAAGTCGTTTTCATAGCTGTAGCTTCTTCAGAGCGTTCCTGATCAAAAGGTCCAACTTCATCCAAGTCATCAGTATATAAACCCATTTTGTCAAAGCCAGAACCAGAGCCAGGATTCTCTGAAAGACCATAGACGTGGAATTGATGAACATCATTTGTAATCGCAGTGACAAAGCATTTCATGATGTAATTTCGTTGTCCCAATGTACTTGCAAAAAAGTTGCTACCGCCACTGAATTCACGAGGGACATTCATCTCTGTAGCAATGGTTTGTTTCTTAGGATAAGTCACTCCGTCGTAATCATAATTGTCATAAATTTCCTGAAAGAAATCACGTCGATAAACCAGCCCTTGTGCAGCGCGGTCAGAATGCCTTTCATAGAAATTGATATTTCCAAGAGAAGTGGTTCCATCGAAATGTGGGTAACTATGCAAACCATGAACTTCAATATAAGCTCCGCCATTCTTTGGGTATTCAGCAGTTACAGAGCCATCATCAGGATTGTCTGTATTTCTCAAAACGGCATCTAAAAAACTCTGGTAACCAAAACCAGCAACCGTTACATAATCCTCTGGAGCGATGGTCTCGATGATTTCATAAGCGATTCTTAAAGTACGCACATAATGTTCGATTGGAGCTTTCAGTTCGTAGTCACAAGGTTCTGGATCATTATCCCACCAGTTGCCGAAAGGGTCGCCGGGTTCTCGCCAGCCTTTGTTGGCTTTATCATTTCCAGGCTCATTCCATATTTCCCAAAAGCGAACATATGGATTGTAAATGCTTACTGTTTTGTAGACATAAGCTGCAAAATAATTGTCATCATTATAAGGTGTTCCGTTCTCACCATTGTCCCAGATGGGTTCGTAGAGATTTCGGAATAATTCAGAAGTTTGACCAGGGCAGTACTCTGTGAGGTCGCGATGCCATTCAGCGGGTCCAGTTAAGGTGACCGTGAATTCATCCATTCCGAGATCTTTCCAATATTCAAATTCATCTAAGACCACATCATAGCCATACTGTTCTAGAATTCTTTCTGCCAGAACAGGTCGGGTGACTTTTCCGCCGACACCTTTTACGCCTTTGTCAGGATTGCCTGCGATAAGGTCTCCAAGTTCTTCGTTGGACCACATTGGAAAGTAGCCTGTATTTACTCCAGGGCGGAAGACGCCGTCATATGCTGGAATATCATCTTGTGCCGTATAATTGACTTGGGCAGTTGAGTTAGCGATCCAGGAGAAGAGGATCAGTAAACAAGTAAAGAACTTTTGCATTTTGATTCGTTTTGATCGTAAATAAGTAGATCAGCAATGGAAAGTCCAGAGCTGCTAATAAGATGGTGATGATTGGAAAATGCTTTGGGTAAGTAACAAGGAATGTCAGGTTGAATTTATAGCAAGTAGAAAAAGCCTGACTTTAAAATTTTATAGCTAAGGATAAATCCTTTTTGCTAAGATAACTTTTTTCGCTGATTTGGCTGTAGTGTAGATAGCGAGTATAAGGTGACTATATCGAAATTTACCATGAAAAGAGTAGAGATAAGCAGTAAATAGGGCGTGCTTCCCCTCACTATCTGATGTTAAAAAAGGAAAAGCATATAGTATAAACAATAATACCACGTTTTGAGGTGTAAAGCTAAACATGGTGGTTGAATGAAAACTGAAAATGATTTTTCGATGGAACCAACGATTCATGGATTTAATACGTTAAGCAATAAAGAAGGAGCTTTATTTACCGTAATTTTACATAATTTAGCGTAAATTAAGATCGTAACGCACTCACTTTTCTTTGACAATATTATATACTGTGTCAAAGAATTCTATTTCATAACAACAAAAATTAGTCAAAATGAGAACGAGACTTCCACTCTTATTACTAGCTGTATTCTTAATTAGCTTTAGTTCTTGTGTAAAAAAAGAAGCAGATATTGAGTACAATTATTACAAAGGTGATGGCCTTGCAGAGCTGAAACAAACGCTTGACTTAAGAGAGCCGCCTTTGGAATACAAGAATGATTTCCCAAGCTACTATACTGGCTTTTCTTCTCCTTTTGATGAAGACCTTGCTACATTAGGACGTGTCGTTTTTTATGATAAATCTTTATCTAGTGATGGTACAATTTCTTGTGCATCTTGTCATGACCAAGCTGCTGCTTTTGCAGATCCTGTAGCTTTTAGTGAAGGAGTTGATGGAAAAGTTACAGCTCGAAATTCTCTAGCATTGGGTTCCGTTTTTAGCTTTCAAGAATATTATGGAAGTATGTCTTTTAATCGCGTACCCTTCTTTTGGGACAACCGGGCGAATTCTGTAGAAGATCAATCTAAAGAGACCTTTGCGAATGAACGTGAAATGAATATGCAAATGCATCAGGTTGTAAATGTTGTCAATGACAGATCTTATTATAAGCCTTTGATTGATGCGGCTACTAATGGTAGAACGACTAATGCAGATGAGAATCTAGTACTTCAAGCTGTTGGCGTATTTGTGAATAGTATTTCGAGTTATAACTCAAAATATGATGATGCTCTTGCTGATTACTTTGATGAGCATAGAAATCTTGATGACATCGAATCTGTTGATCTTCCAAAATTGAGTCCCCTGGAAAATGAGGGTAAAGATGTTTATATGGAAAACTGTTCAAGTTGTCATGGAACTACAAATGGGTTTCCTGGTGAATTTGCAGCTAATAATGGTTTAGATTTAGAATACGAAGATGATGGAGCTGGTAATGGAGAATTCAAAGTGCCAACACTACGTAACATTACACTTACATATCCATACATGCACGATGGTCGCTTTGCTACTATTGATGAAGTTTTAAAGCATTACGAAACGGGTATCAAACCTCACCAAAATTTATCTCCTGCCCTAAAAACTAATTCAGGACAACCTAAAAGGATAGATCTGGATAATGGTAAAAAAGAAGCACTAAAAGCTTTCTTGGAAACTTTTACAGACGAAGAAGTTCTAACCGCTGAAAAGTACTCTGATCCTTTCTTTCAATAATTTATCAATTCATTTTTTGGTAAAAGAAACAGGCAACAATATTTAAAAATGTTGTTGCCTGTTTTGATTTCATCAAGTTATATGGTTCTCAGATAGCTCTATTGTTTATGTGGAGCACTGGTAAAATAAAATAAATTCTCCTCTAATGAGCTTACGAAAAACCAACACTCCATTTTTTTTCATCATTGCTGTACTCTTTTTATCTTCTTGTACCTCTTCTCGCTCTTCTCTTTCTGAACCGCTACAACCTTTACCCACAACGAAAGGGGATATTAGAGTTTCTACAAGCTTTGGTGGATTCTCAGATGCTAATCTGGCGGGAAATATTCAGGCTGCTTATACGATGAAGGATAGAATAAGTGTAGGGTTGAACTACTATGGTGTAGGCCGAAAGTTAAGTGATGAGCGAGGAGATGATTATCAAAAAAGTTTTATGGGAGAAGGCTTTGTCGGAATGAATTGGTTTAAGCCGTTAAAGATTTATCAGGAGGGCGAGGAGGAACAAGTAGACTCTCCTTATAATGGAATTCAATTCGATGTTAGCGTGGGCTTTGGTGTTAATAATATACATAGTCGATTACTTGAAGGTGCTAATGATTTTAATCCTGTGCCTACAGATAATGCAGGTGTTCTTAAGTATCATACTCGATATGCGTTTTTGCAAACCGGCCTTGTCGTAAGAAGTAAATGGGTTGATGTAGGAATGTCCTTAAGAGGAGTAGGGTTGAAATACATCAGTGGAGAGGTAAACAATCAAAATTTTTCAGATAGGCAAATACTCTTTCGCGATCAAGCAGAAGAAGATGGTGTTTTCGCTTTTTTGGAAACAGGTTTTCGCTTCGCCGTTGGAGGTCCAAAAGTGAAGGTCTTCACATCTATATCTGTAGTGTCTAATGTCTTTGGCGACAAGACGATGGTTCACCTCCCAAGGCCATTGTTACTTGGCTTGGAATTCAATTTGGGAGAATTTTCCAAAAAGGAGTAATCTTGAAAAATGGACTATAATTTTTCCTTCAGATATTGCCCCGTGAAAGATTCTTTTATTTTAGTAGCGTCTTCAGGTCTTCCCTGAAAAACAAGATGTCCACCGTTCTTTCCACCAACAGGTCCAAGATCAATTAACCAATCTGCAGATTTTATAACCTCCATATTGTGCTCTACGACAATGACACTGTGTCCTTTTTCTACCAATGCGTTGAGTGCGTCTAGTAGTTTTTGAATATCATGAAAATGTAAACCTGTAGTAGGTTCATCGAATATAAATAAGATGTTGTCTCTAGATCTTTCTTTCCCTAGGAAAGAGGCCAACTTCACCCGCTGCGCTTCTCCTCCCGAAAGGGTACTGGAAGCTTGTCCGAGTTTTACATAACCCAATCCGACGTTGAAAAGCGGCTGAATTTTTTGAATGATATCTCTCTGGTCACTGAAAAAGTCGAGTGCTTCTTCAATACTCAAGTTCAGTATATCAAAAATACTTTTCCCCTTATACATTACTTCTAGAACATCAGAACGAAATCGCTTGCCTTTACAAGCCTCACACTCCAAACGCACATCTGCGAGGAACTGCATTTCTACAATCTGTTCTCCATCTCCTTTACACTCTTCACAACGACCTCCTTCTACATTAAAAGAAAAATGACCGGGTTTGAATCCACGGATTTTGGAGAGTTGTTGGTTGGCCATCAGTTTACGAATGGCATCATAAGCTTTTACATAGGTGACTGGATTCGAACGAGAAGACTTTCCGATTGGGCTTTGGCTCACCATTTCTATAGCTGTGATGTGTTTTAGATCACCACTTATTTCATCATGCAAGCCAGGAGCAGTTTTATAAGCTTCTCCCAGATGCTTCAACATGGCTGGATATAAAATCTGTTTGACCAAAGTCGTTTTTCCAGAGCCAGATACTCCGCTAACTACTATTAAATTATTCAGAGGAAACTGTACATCAATACCTTTCAAATTATTCTGCAATGCTCCATTTATGAAAATGGAACGAGTGAATTTCCGACGTCGCTCAGGAACTGGAATCACTTTTTGTTCGGTCATATACAAAGTGGTCAAGCTCTTTTTTGCCTTTTTGTAAATGTCTTTAAATGGCCCCGCATATACGACTTCCCCTCCGTGTATTCCAGCCTCTGGCCCCATGTCGATTAAGTAGTCTGCATTCTTAATAATGTCTTCTTCGTGCTCGACAACTATGACGGTGTTGCCAAGATCTCTTAGGTTTTTTAGTACGTCTACTAACTTACTGGTGTCTTTTGGATGTAGTCCAATACTAGGTTCATCCAAAATGTACATAGAGCTGGTGAGGTTGGAACCCAACGTTCGAGTCAGGTTGATCCGTTGTGTTTCACCACCACTGAGGGTCGAAGAGATTCTATTCAAGGTCAAATAACCCAGTCCAACCTTTTCCATAAACGTGAGTCGATTAGTTACTTCCAGAATAATTCTTTTTGCAATGGTTTCGTCATGCTCTGACAATTTCAGCTTCTGGAAAAATTCTAACAATTCATCTACAGGAAGTAGAACGAGGTCCATGACGGATTGCTCCTGAACCTTTACATAACCTGCTTCTGGCCTTAGTCTTCCTCCGTCGCAGTTATTACAAGTTGTCCGTCCTCGGTAACGAGCGAGCATGACTCTGTTTTGAATCTTATAGGTTTTGGCTTCCAGCTCTGTGAAGTAATCATCAATACCGTCGAAATAAGAATTGCCTGTCCATAGTAATTTTCGCTCTTTTTTAGAAAGTTCTTGGTAAGCCTTGTGGACGGGGAACTCAAAGTTATGAGCGTGCTTTAAAAACAGTTTGAGATAGGCTCCTGATTTCTCTCCACGCCAGCAAGCCACTGCACCTTCGTATACGGATTTTGATGGATCGGGAATGACTTTATTCTCGTCGATACCAATTGTCTTTCCGTAGCCTTCACATTTTGGACAAGCTCCATAAGGATTGTTATAGTTAAATAATTGATGCGTTGGTTCGAGGAAAAGCATTCCATCTAATTCAAAACGATTGTTGAACAATTCTCTTTCACCTCCAATAATATCTACGATGCAAGTCCCTTCACTTTCGTAAAAAGCAGTCTGTGCAGAATCACCAGTACGCTGTAGATTTTCGATGTCATTTTTTGCAACGACTAGGCGATCAATCAAAACAAGAATTACATCCTCCTTAATGTCTGCAATCTGCTTTTTGAGAATCTTGTCTTTACTATCTATCAGGTCTTGCATGTACTGCAATTCCTTTTTGTAGAAAACTCTGGTATACCCTTTCTGAATCAAGAGATCAAATTCCTGTTCAACACTACGTTCATATTTGCGCTGCAGCGGAATGAAAATTTGCACCTTTGTACCCTTCTTTTTGGATTGAATAAAATCGACGACATCCGTTACCTCATGTTTCTTAACCAGTTCACCTGAAATAGGAGAGAAGGTCTTTCCAATTCGGGCATACAACAATCGCAGGTAATCATAAACCTCGGTTAGCGAACCAACAGTAGAACGAGCATTACTTGTACTCACCTTCTGCTCAATGGCGATGGCCGGACAAATACCTAGGATGTAATCTACATCTGGTTTTTTCATTCGACCAAGGAACTGACGTGCATAAGAAGAGAGGCTTTCCACATATCGACGCTGACCTTCTGCATAAAGCGTATCCATTGTGATCGATGACTTACCAGAACCAGAAACGCCAGTTACCACAACCAGTTGATTCTTAGGAATAGTCAGATTGACATCTTTCAAATTATTAGCACGAGCCCCTTTTATCTCAATTTGATTTTTGAGGGCTTTCTTCTGTTTCTTTTCTAGGAAGGTGGATGTATTATTTGTAGGCATGTTTTCTCTTTTGAACTTAATATTGCTGGGTGTTTACCCTTCTCAGAGCGACTTAGTATGAATAGACTTTGAGGTCGTATTGTTCATTGCTGAATGAAGACAAAAGTACAGCTTTTGTCAAAAACGGCCTAGTATGATATTGGCACCTAAGAAGAATAGATGTGAGTATCTCTTTGAAATTTGTTTTCTAAAAGAGAAAAGACCTCACAGATACCGGAGAAAAGAGAATATACATATATGGTAGTTTAAAATAATTTTCTTTGAAAAGCAGAAAGCACAAAATAAAACCAAAGCCTTTGGCGCACTTTATGTAATAATTAATCTATATTTGATTAAGAAACCAATCATCTACCAGGAATCAGTTAATTTCCTGTTAACATTCGTTAAAAGTATACGAAGAATGATATTAGTTTCTATCTTGGACTTGATTTTAAAGGAGAATAAACACATCTTTACTCCGGAATCAAAAACCACTAATTCTTTTCATCACTAAAAATTGTATTCTATAAGCTTATAACTTCTACACTAAATTATTTTTTCTTTCTGAACTAAAATAGGATAGTTATGCAAGTTACAAAGCTTACTGATCAGCAATTGATCGCACAGTACCTCCAAGGTGATGAGAAGTCTTTCGAAACTCTTCTCAGCCGTCATCGGCAAAAAATTTACACTTCCATTTATTTATTTGTAAAAGATACTGCTCTCGCAGAGGATATCTTTCAGGAAGTATTCATCAAAATTATTGATACCCTCCGTAAAGGAAAGTACAACCACGAAGGAAAATTTGTCCAATGGGCAATGCGTATTTCCTACAACATGTGTGTGGATTACTTCCGAAGAAACAAGAGACGTCCAAAGGTAAGTCCAACGGAAACGTTCGATATCTTTGATGTACTTCAATCTTCTGATGCTAATGCAGAGCAGAATATGATCAAGAGCCAAACACACGATAAGATTCGTTCATTGGTAGATCAGCTTCCTGCTGAGCAGCGCGAAGTAGTCATCCTCCGTCACTATGCGGATATGAGCTTCAAAGAAATTTCCCAATTGACAAGAGTGAGCATCAATACGGCTTTAGGTAGAATGCGTTATGCATTGATCAACATCCGTAAGATGATCGAAGAAAAAGAAGTATCACTCCAGTAATCTGCTTTATTGACTTTTCACTGTTGACCCGTGGCTTTTCTCAGCCGGTGTGTGTCTGGAGCAGTAAAGCGATAAGGTCAAAAGTCAAAAGGCAATAAGGTGTAATTTGCTTTACATCCTTAAAAATAAAACGACAGCAGCGCGAAATTTGTGCTGCTGTTTTTTTATGCTTCGAGCTGTTGGAGCAACCAGTCCTTGTTAAGAACATTTTCGTTTTCTAGAATACTCTTCTTCAGAGTGGTTCTTTCTTTTTTGTATTCAAGCTTCGGTGAAATAGGCTTTGATTGAAAGAGTCGCATCAACAGTTTTGCAAAACGTAGTAGATTTAAAGCGCTCTTTCTGCGGCGATCTGTGATCTTTTTATTTCGTAAAAGAAAAATTCTGAACTTCTCCAATTCATATTCCAAAGCGGACCAATCCCTTTGGTCAAAATATATTTTTACACGCAAAATTCGCGTAAGCAAATCATAGTGAACTTCTGTGAAAATTACTTCACGTACATGAAGTAAGGCCTGATCGAAATCTTTCTGACTATAATAAAAAGAAGCTAAGTTGAAATGAAAGGTATTGTCTTTTTGCTCTTTCGATAGTTTTTCTTTTTGTTGGTGGATGAATTTTTTAACCCAGTCGTACTCTTTTAATAGGCAGCCAAGGGAGGTAATATTGGTGTAGTTCCATTGAGCGAGAATTCCGTTGTTATAAAGCAGCCCGTACTCTAACATTTGTTTGTATAGCTCGAAGGCCTCTCTTTTAAAAGCTGCTTTTCCAGAATTGATTTGTCTAATGCAGTAGTTTACTAAGTGCGTATAAAGATCATGTCCTTCCTGGTGGTGAAAATGCTGTATCTGAGAGGGGAGGATTTCTTTTAGTTGATTAAAGTAATCTGCGGCATTTTGAGAAATCATCTTGTAGATCAAATAGTAAACCCAAACACTTGGAATCGTCTGGAAATGATTTCTTTTCTTTTCAATGAATTGTAGAATTTCAGGAATTAAAGAAAGTGCATATTGCTGAGCAGTTACTTGATTCCTAGCCAATACCTGACAGGTCATCTTCAACTTTTTGCTGATAACATAAATGTCAAAATTTGCTAAGGCTTTTTCCAAGTGCTCACCACTGGATCTATTGCCATAACTAAGGTCAAAATCATCCAATAATTCATAGAATCTATTTTGCTGAAGGTGGTAAATACTATCCTGAATTGGATCTGAGGCTAGTGTTTTTTGAAGTCGTCCGGCCGTAAGTTCAAATAAGTTTTGCTGTCCGTTATCAAAGCAACTTTCCATTAACGTTAGTTGGCGTTCTGTGCTATTGCTCTCTAACTTTCTTTGAATTAAGAACTGTCGAATTAATTTCAATAAGTAAGAATTTAAATTACTAAGTAGTTGTGGATCATATTTCTTATCTGGAAAGATGGCCTTGAAAACGATTGCCTTTCCTAAGGTTTCTTCATTCCACTTTTTTAGTTTTTGTAAATAGTGGAATAGTGCAATTGTATTCTGATGTTTATTGAAATAAGGCGACGCTACAAATAACTGAAAGGCCTGTAAATCTTTTGAAGAGAAACGATGGAGGTACTGAATGGATTTACTATTGAACATTTCTTTTATTTTTACTCATTTTTAAATTCAATTTTATTTGTTAAATAGCTGTAAATCAATAGTTATTGAAGTTTAGTTTAATAATGTAAGCTCAAAAATATTCAAAATTGTACTTTTATTTTAATGCTTTATATTGCATTTTTGAATCATGATTTACGAAATCCAGTTTTTTATGCGTCGATTAGTTGTCCTCTTAAGCTTAGCTGTATTTATTTGCCAACTTAGTTTTGCGCAATGTACAGAGGATTGCGTTTGGCCGGGGGACATGAACGCTAATGGAATTGCCAACAGCCTCGATGTGCTGGCAATTGGTCTAGCCTGGGGAGAGACTGGTCCGTCACGTACTGATACAAGCACTGATTGGGAAGCATTGGATGCGACAGACTGGCTTGGAAATTTACCTACTCTTGGAACAAATCATAAACATGCTGATGCAGATGGCGACGGGGCTTTGACAGAGCAAGACCTTTTACCCATCAACATTAATTACAATAAAACCAATGATAACTTCACAGGTCTATTGGGTAACGAAATAGTAGGTTCTGACTTGTTTGCCATTCCGCAAAGTACAATAGTAAGCACTGGAGCTTCGCTGTTTTTAGACATTCACCTGGGAGATGCTAACAATGAGATTACAGATATTCACGGTGTTGGTTTTCAACTGGATTTAGATACTCAATATGTAGCTGAAGTACTCTTCGATTTTTCAGAAAGTTGGTTGGGGAGCGAAGATGAGCTACTAGAATATGGAAAGTATAATGGCGAACATGACCATGCTGGAATGGCAATCACCAGAAAAGACGGAACAACTGTAAATGGCTTTGGAAGAATAGCGCGCGTAGAAATTGTAATCGTAGATGTTATCCTAGCCATGGAGGTCGATACGACAGTTTGCATACCTTTCAACTTTGGGTTTAAAAACGTCTTGGGCATCAACGCTGAAGAGGCAGATCTCATGATTTCTGCACTTCCAGATTCTGTAAATTTGAAACATGAATCGCAACTTACAACGCTAGCAAAAGAACCACAAGCAGCTACTTTTAACCTGGATGTTTATCCTAACCCAGCTTCTGAGGTAATTCACATCCGTCATACAGCGCAACCAATAAATCAGATTTGTTTTTATAATCAGCTAGGACAACGGACTTATGAAAAAACTTTTAGTCAGGACAGGTCTATGCAATCAGGAGACCAGATTCGATTGCCTGAACTTTCGAAAGGTTTATATTTTGTTAGGTTTGAAAGTGGCAGTGTGCATGTTGTTAGGAAGATTCTGATTGAATGATTTATATTGAAATGTATACTTAGGCAAAGATTTCTAGCTTCCTTAATTCTTCTAGAATAAGTAATAATTAAATTTTAATAGCAACTAAGAACCAGTTAATGTAATTGGGTTCCTTGGCGAAGCCGTGCTTTTTTACTTCTGAAAATAACCTTTTAAATTTACTAAAAATGAACGCATTGAAAAGTTTTCTAACAATACTCTTACTAATTGTTTTTTCTATTAATAGTAGAGCGCAGACAGAAGAGATTCGTTCGTTCATGTTCGGACATAGTCTGCTTGATCATCGACCTCCAATCATTTCGACACCTAGTGATGAAACGACTATCGCTCATTGGATTTCACTCTTAGCCGAAGAAGCCAACAAAGGCTACGCAGCCACTGGTCAGTATGGTTTTTTACCACAACATGCTAATTTACCACCCTTTGCACAATGGGGCTACGACATTGTTCCGGCTGTGTGGGATTCTGATTACGATACTTTTGATGAAGCCGATTTTAATAATGCGCTAATTACTGCTGGTAACTTCATGCAATGGCAAGGACCGGACGAACCGATTCCTGGGCAAGGAGCGATGACCGTTATTTCAGCAACTGAAACGATTGTCGATTGGCTCGATCAGCAGGAGGATACAATGGGAATTTATATCTATGAAAACTGGCCAGACATGGCTCCCTATCTTAATAACGGCTTTCCAGCCACTGCTACTGAATTTGATAATTATAACGACTATGTCCTTGGCGATTTTCATGACTGGTGGTTGGATTATCATGATGCGCTTTTGGATTCACGTCCTGAACTTGGTATTCGAATGATTCCAGTAGGACCGATTCTGGCAGAATTATTATCGGATGGTATTTTATCAAACATACCAATTACTGAACTCTATGAAGATGATGCACCACATGGGCGAGCTACGTTATATTTCCTTGCTGGATTGATTACCTACACCGCTATTTATCAGATGGAAGCACCGCTCAGTTACGAGGTTCCCTCTATTGTTCATCAAGAAGTGCAGGACAATTATGCAGCAGTCGCTTGCTATATTAGTGATTATCTAATGAACTTCACCGATGATGAAGGAATCAATAGAGCATTAGCACCGGAGTCTCCTTTGCCTGTAGAACTGGTTCGTTTTTCAGCAAGTAAAGAAAATTATAACATTACTCTTACGTGGGAGACTGCTTCAGAAATTAATAATGAAAAATTTGAAATAGAGCATAGTGTTGATGGGGAACGGTTCGTAAAAATAGGTACGGAAAAAGCTAAACCATTAGAAGAAGCGGCTGGCCTCTATCAGTTTATACATCGCAAACCTGAAGTTGGGAATCATTATTACAGACTCAAACAAATTGATTTGGATGGTACTTTTGAATATAGTGAAGTGGTAGCAATGGAGCTATTGCTAAAGAGGGAAATGGAAAAGGCTATTTATCCAAATCCAAGTCTGGATGGATTCGTACAATTAAATTGTTTTTCTGAAAAGAAGCAGCAAATAGAAATAGTGATTTCTAACTTTGATGGAACTCTTTTGATTAAGAAAAGTAACCAGGTTGACCTTGGGAACAATGTATTGTATTTCAATTTCAGTGATTTCGAATCAGGCGTTTACCTAATAAAAATAAAAGAAGGAGAAGAGTGGACAACACATCGACTGGTTCTATTGGAATAGAACACACATCTATGAAAACATAGAAATTTAAGCTAATGCTTATTAGCAAAAATGGTGATGTACGCTTAGTTACATCACCATTTTTAGTATACAATAATACTGTTCAAAAGAACAATCTTTTCTTCTTACAATTTTCCCTACCTTCATATTGAAATTGGATATATCTGGTTTCAATTACTATACAATTCTTCCCTATAATAAATCATCGTATTTATTTTTGGTTGCCAAACCGATAACGCAAATTTAGCTTCAGCCTATAAACTGCTGAACGACTGACCGCTGATATTTTATAATAAACGAATCACACAATATTGTTGCCTTATGAAAATGCCCCTACTCCGAAAAGGAATTACTGTTTTTGCTATTGTTCTTTTTAGCTTACCTTTTCTAACTGCCCAGTCTTTATTTATAAATGAGTTCATGGCCTCCAATTCCAACACCATTGCTGACGAAGCCGGAGACTTTGAAGATTGGATTGAAATTTACAACGCTGGATCAACCGATATAAATCTCGCAGGTTATTACATCTCTGATGATACAAATGATATTTTGATTTGGCAAATCCCCGCTTCAGATGCTTCTAAGACAACTGTTCCGGCAGGAGGCCATCTTATTCTTTGGGCAGATAAAGACACGGAGGATGGTGAAAATCATGTAGATGTAAAACTTGGAGGCGGTGGGGAATCTGTTGTTCTAACGGCTCCTGATGCGATTACTATTATAGATCAAATAACTTTTGGGCCGCAGACTGATGACATTTCTTTTGGACGAGAAACAGATGGCGCTAACGACTTTGTGTTCTTCACAACCGCTTCTCCTGGAGCGATGAATGTTCCTTCTGGACCAGTGACTTACACTATTGATTTGATTATTCCGATCAGTTCAGAAGATGCTGATGGAGAAGAATTTTCAAGTGGCGGAGTTACCTTGTCCAGTTCTGATATTGAAATGGTACAAGACGGTAGTTTGGAATTTACAAGTGCATTTCGGTTTTCTAACATTGCTCTTCCGGAAGATGCAACAGTGACCAATGCTTACCTGCAATTCTATGCTGAGGAAGTTCAAACCGGTCTTGCTGACATTAATATCTTCGCAGATGCTGCGGCTAATGCAACTCCATTGCTGAACGCAAGTGGCAACTTCACCAATCGCATTCCTACAAATAATACCATCAGCTGGACACCTGCTCCTTGGCCAACCGTAGATGCCAACGGAGTAGACCAACAAAGCCCTGACTTATCTACCTTGATTCAAGAAGTAGTTGGCCAAGCTGGCTGGCAAGCTGGAAATGCCATCGTCATCCTGATGGATGGAAGCGGAACAAGAACCACTTATTCCTACGATAAAGATCCTGCAAAAGCGGCGGTCCTTCATTTACAGGC
>JBGCDT010000292.1:0-2608 GCA_045105695.1 Saprospiraceae bacterium
TTAAGCATGAACTCAATAAAATCAAGAAGACTATC
Source organism: Saprospiraceae bacterium (assembly GCA_045105695.1). Taxonomy (GTDB): domain Bacteria; phylum Bacteroidota; class Bacteroidia; order Chitinophagales; family Saprospiraceae; genus CALGLS01. Next base: position 36 of record JBGCDT010000292.1, read on the forward strand.
TTTTTATTATTTTTCATTCTGATCTTAGTTTTATTTTCGGAGTAAGATATTCTTGTAACAAAATATAGATCGAATTTTATACTTCCTATTTCTAGATGATTCAAAGTGTAACAGCCCCCTAAACATTAAGACAAGATTACGAAAAATTATTTGTAATTATGTCAATGAAAATCACAGAAAAAGGGACGAAGAAGTTCACCAAAGAAGAGAAACTAGCGATCATAAAGGAGGCTGGTTCAAATGGTGTCAAAGTTACGCTGGCCAAGTATGATCTATATCCAGCGACTTACTACTACTGGAAAAAGAAACTAACAGTCCATGGAGAAGATGGTCTGGATCATCGAACGTTAAAGGATCAAGAGTCAGAAATTAAGCGATTGGAAAAGGAGAATGAGGCATTGAAAATCTTACTAGCGGAGAAGGAATTGGCTGGAAAATTAAAAGATGAGTTGCTTAAAAAAAAGTATCCAGAGTTGAGAAAGAAGCGTTAGTTCGGAAGTACATGTCGCGGGGTATGAAGCGAGATAAATGTCTGTATATAACGGGGCTGACGAAAAACCAATTCTACTATGTTCAGAAGGGAACGAAGCCAGGGCGAAGTCCCTCGGATGTGACTCCGTGGCGTGATCCATCGACGCTGACAACCTATGGAGTTGATAATGCAGATGTGGTTCAGAAGATAGTAGATATTAAGTTAAATCCAGACAAGGCCAATTGGTATAGAATGATAACAGTGACCTTACAGATACTGGGTTATTACATCAATCATAAAAAAGTTTATCGTTTGATGTGTGAATATATCTTACTGGAAAAGCCGAGGAAAAGAACGGGGCGGGAGTTCGTAAAGTATAGGAGAGTAGCGCCACATAAACCGCTGGAAGTCATAGAGATGGACATCAAATATGTTTGGATTTACGGCACTCGGAAGTATGCATTTATACTAACAGTTATCGACACTTTTACGAGGTATGTGCTTCATTGGGATGTAGGTTATACGATGAAAAGTCATCAAGTGAAAGCCGTTTGGGAGTATATCATAACAAAGTATTTACAACCTGCGGGCATACTAGAAAAAGGTTTAGACGTGGAAATTAGAAACGATAATGGGAAGCAATTTAATTCAAATGTAGTGATCGATTTTTTTAAAGAGAATCATTTGAATCAAGTGTTTACTCATCCCTACACGCCAGAAGAAAATGGACACATTGAAAGCTTCCATAACACTTTAGGTAAGGCCTTGAGCAAAGATCAGTTTACGTCACTGGATATGTTGGAGCAACGGTTGAAAAAGTTCTACACTTGCTACAACAATGAACGAAGCCACAGCAGCATAAAAGGAATCGCTCCTTCAAAATTCTGGGCTTTGTACGAAATGAATAAAATAGAAGTAATACCTTTGGAAAAACGAAGGGTCAATTTTAAGCTAACCATAGCTTATCAGGACATCCTCACAATACCTTCCATAGGCAAGTATGACTATCGGGCATTGTGATCCAGAAGGGAGACTCTCGCTTATTTTTCAGTCCTCGAAGGACTGAAAAATAAAACAGTATTGGTAGGCCTACTCAATACAAAATCGACTTCGGTATAATGATCACCGTCGGTCGACTCTCGCGATAGCAAAGATAGGCCAGTTGAATTTATTTTTTTAACCTTCGTAATTTATTGTCTGAATTATAGGGGGCTGAATCAGGTACAACCACATTTTCCAATTCAAACCTTATAAATGGTGTTGAAATTACACCTGATAATCAGTCTCTCTTTATGAGTGAACTGGGGACTGGTATCATAATTCGTAACCTAGCTACAAATACCGAAACAACAATTCCAAATTCATTATCTTATGATGCTTCACAAATTGAACTGGCCTCTAATAATCGTATGTATTTTGTGGCAGATCACGATGATATTGGAGAATACGACCTATTGACTAGTACATACTCTGCTGATGCTATCCCAAATCTGGGTAGTAATTCTGCACTGTTATTTAGTGGCCCGCAGACAGACCCTTTTTGGACTCTACCAGATCAAATAGACGGTTTTGATTATCAAAGTCTTTATAACAATACTACTCCTGAATGTTGCAGTGCTGTAGCCCCATATGAAATAATCACACTTGATGTTAATACTGGGACCAGTAATTCTTGGAGTGACACTAATAATCCTTTCGGGAATAGTGCCATTATTCGCGTACAAAATGAAATCCGTGTCTCCAATAGTAGTGACCTTACAATAACTGATCTGGAAATTCAATTTGCCGAAAATGCTCGAATAATTGTAGAAGAAGGCTCCACTCTAACAATTAATAGAACAACTCTAACATCAAATGACTGCGAAAGCACATGGAGAGGGATTACGGTTTTAGGCGATCCTTCTGCCAGCCAATCTACTCCTAACGCCCATGGTAGTGTACGACTAAGAGATGCAATAATAGAGCATGCAGATATAGCTGTTAATGTGGGGTCTCAAACGAACGTATTTCAAAGAGGTGGTATGTTAACTGTTACAGGTGACAACACTCAAATTAGAAATAATCGGATTGGTTTTAAATTCGACCCTTACAGCAATGACGC
>JBGCDT010000293.1:0-15867 GCA_045105695.1 Saprospiraceae bacterium
TTCACATTCTTCCAATTTTCAGAATGAAAGACGGCGGCTACAGTAAGCTCAAAAATAACTTTTCGACACTCAATAAATGTTTCGATGCCATAAAGGAAGGAAAGACTATTTTGATAATGGCCGAAGGAGGTTGCAAGCAAGAGAAACGTTTGAGGCCGCTGCGTAAGGGAACTGCCCGATTGGCTTTTGGAGCTTTGGATTTACACCCTGACTTGGATATTCAGATTGTCCCCGTTGGAGTGAATTATACGTACCCTGATGAATTCCGATCTGAGATTATGTTGGATTTTGGACATCCAATAGCCGTGCAACATTATGTTCCTCAATATCAGGTCCATCCACAAGAAGCCATCAAATCAATTACAAAAGAACTGGACAAACGCTTACGTAAAAGAATTGTTATAATCAACGAAGAAAAGGATGAAGGTTTTGTAGAAGCATTGTTACAACAATATCGAAATGAGCACCCCTCTAGAATTCTTCCGATGGTAGATCGCAAAGACGATCAGCGTCTTGCTACTGAGATTGCGATTGCCAACAGCGTAAATGTCTTGCCCGAATCTCGTAAAGAAATCATTCGAAGCCAGTTAGCAAATTACGAATCACAACTCCAAGCGAAGAAGGTCAATGACTGGGGAGTCGTTAATGCTAAGTTTCCTTTTTGGCCAGGTGTTCTTATTCTCATCCTTGGCCTACTACCTTTTATACTCGGTTATTTTGGAAATTACATTCCTGTGAAATATGCTGAATATTTTAAAAAGCAAAAAGTAAAAGAGGTTGAAGATGCCATGTCCGTTGGGATCAGTGTAGGGATTGTTGCTATGTTGATTTACTATTTATTGCTCTTCATCATATGCCTTTCCATCGGAGCAACTAAATGGATATGGTTTGTGATATTATTACCTATTTGGGGATATTTCTCACTGGTTTACAAGGAGTTCTACCAAAAATGGATTTCTGCTTATCGTTTTAACAGTTTAGCTCAAACCGCTCAACTAGAGCTGGCCGGCATGCGCCAACGGATAAAAGATAATTTCTAAATGATTTATCAACTTCTAAAAATATACACCCGACTGGTCTTCCGTTTATACTTCAGGAAACTCTATTTTCATGGTGCAGAAAAAATACCGACTGATAGATCGGTACTATTTGCAGTGAATCATCCGACCGCTTTTCTGGATCCTATTTTTGTGGCTGCTCATATAAAGCCGAGTACCTACTTCCTACTACGTGGAGATGTCTTCCAGGGGCCTGTTGTAAAATGGTTTTTAAATCAAATCAAGACCATTCCGATTTTCCGTTTCAGAAATGGCTTTAGTTCTTTACGAAATAATCAGGCAACTTTCGATTATTGCCACGACCTGATGGGCCGGGGAAACAATATCCTCATACTCGCCGAAGGACAAACCCGCCACGAAAAAAAACTACGCCCCATCCAAAAAGGAACTGCAAGACTATTGTTAGGAGCTTACGAAAAACACCCTGATGGCAAATATTGTATTCTACCAATTGGAGTCAACTACACAGCTGCCAATGAACTCCGCAGCGAAATGATGAATGCCGTAGGCAAACCCATTCTATTGGAAGATTACTTAGATGCTTATAAAGAAAACCCCAGAAAAGCTGTCAAACAAATTACCGACGAAATTACTCGACAGCTACGACAATCCGTAGTCCACGTCAACGAAGACAAGGACGAACCTTTCGTCAATCGCCTACTGACTTACAGACGGAACGAGCGAAATAAAACGCTACTCCCCTACCGCTCCGAAAGTCTGCAACCGATCACAGAAGAAGTCGAAATTGCCAACACCATCAATCAGATGACTCTTGAAGAAAAAGAAAACATTAGTCAGCAGGTAACTGAATATGATGCACTTTTGGAAAAATATCAAATTGATGATTTCGCAGTTGCACAGCCTGATTTTGCTTCGCCGCTTAGCTATGTAATACTATTGTTAGGTTTTCCTTTCTGGTTAATTGGTTATGGTTTGTTTTATAAAATACCTTTTGGATTGGGTAAAATCGTGGCAGATAGCAAGGTGAAACTTCCAGCTTTTTATGGCTCGGTGGTTTTTGCTGTGGGGCTAGTTTTTTATATGTTGATGACTTTAGTTTTTTTAATTACAGCCTTAGTTTCCTGGAGTTTGAAGCCATTGGTGGTTTTAGCTTTGATTTTTATTTTAATTTACTTGGGCGTGCATTATAAGGATTATTTGGAGTTGGTTCGGAAGAGTTGGAGGTGGGGTTCTTTGGATAAGGATGTTCAATCGGAGTTATTAAAAAGACGAAAAAAAACTATTGCTCAAGTTTAAATTAATAAGTCGCCAGCGGCCACGGGCTGGTCGATGCAACTACTTTAGCATTTGTCGAGTACAAGCATCGAAACACAAAAACTCGCGTAGACCTGACGTCTGCGCGAGTTTTCGTTTTAGTTCACAAAGAACTGAGAGAGTTTTTAATTTTTCTTTTAATTTTAATTTTAATTGTAACTATTTAGTACGAACTATTTTTGCCACGAAGACACAAAATTGCACTTTGAGCCTTTGTGCCTTTGTGGCCTACTTTTCAACTAAGATGCTGAATAGTTACTTTTCATTTTCATTTGCTAAAGCCGTTGCTTCACAAAACGTATCGGATGATGACTTCCATTCGTATCAAACAAGATAGAATAAACGCCAGTCGGCAATTCACTTACATCAAGCGTTACGTGATTGTAGCCTTCAATCAAATCAATTCTTTTCACCATTTTTAGCGATCCAAAAGAATCAAACAGTTGAATCTCCTCTACTGCATTTTCTGTTGCAGTAAGTTGTAAATTCAATTTATCATTCGTAGGATTAGGATATAAATTCGCAATCACTAAGAAGCGACTTTGCGAAAGTTGAATACCGATAGGGTCAGTGCTTCGTTCTACCGCAGTTAGATTTACAGTTGCTTCATCATCTTCTGATGGATTCGTTCCTGAGTTATTCCCAGGGGTGGAATCCGCATCGTCACCAGTTGCGTTCAGTACTTGTGCAAAGTTTTTGATGTCTTCGCCATGTTCTAAAACAAAAAGACGAAGTTCCAAAATAGCTGTTCCTCCTGCGTCTACATCACCAACGGTCCACCTTCCATTCCATGGGTTGTAGTCACCGCCAGTTGATGAAACATGGCTGGAGTAAACCGTTCCTGATGGAAGTTTGTTTTCTACATCTACGCCCGTCGCATCTCCATCGCCATTGTTTTCTAAAGTCAATGTATAATTGATATAGTCGTAAAGATCATACTCAGCCTCTGCAACGGTCATACTCAATTCTAGATCAACTCCTGCGCTAGTCGTTCCACCTCCTCCGTTATTGCCGCCGCCAGTGGTTCCACCTCCTGTAGTGGTTCCATTTTCTAAAGTCAATTCTTCATTGATTTCACAGATCTCCTGCCAGCTACTGTTGTTGAGTGCCGCGCGTACTCTGTATAACCCTTCGGAAAGTGCTATGATTTCTGTGTCGTCACAATTGCCATAGCAACTGAATACAATCGACCAGTTTTGATCAAATACCTGAACTTTAGAAACAGGAGCTGTTCCTAAGCCACCAATAGTAATAGTGGTTCCATCCGCATTCACGGTGATGTTATCACAATCGGTTCCTCCACCCGTATTTCCGCCACCTCCAGTGCTGGTCGTTCCTTCGCAGGTACAGCCATCAGATTGAATAATGTCATCAGTTGTAGTACTATTGTTATCGTTACAAGAAGTTCCTGGTGTTGCAGGTAGGTTTGGATCATTGTCGTCGCAATCCTGATCGGCAGGAACGCCGTCATTATCTGCATCCGTTACTGGTGTTCCGCCTCCGCCACTTACAGATATAGTTTCGTTGGCTTGACAAATTTGCGACCAGCTACTATTATAAAACCTTACATAAACGTAGTAAGTCCCCTCTTCCAAATCAATATTTTCTGTTGCTGCACAATTGTTTGCACAACTATATGTCGTAGACCAGTTCGCATCAAAAACCTGCACCTGAGAAATAGGTGCTTCATCTAATCCTTCCACTTTCACACCTCCAGCAACAGTTGTAATTATAATGTTATCACAATCAATGGGGTTATTATTTCCTCCTCCGTTGTTACCACCTCCACCTGTGTTTCCACCGCCGTTATCTGCAATTGGATTATCAATTGGAAAATCATAAAAACAGACAATACCAATATCTTTTGGATTTACAATCCAGTTATCTGCATTATTCGGATGTCCCAAATAAGAAACGCCAGTGACGCCAGCAGCTTCTCCAGAGAGATTTAATTTTATGGTACTTCCAGAAACAGAACCGCTTGTAATACTTACTGATCCGCCTTCTAATTCAAAGTCTGCCCAAGGATTTCCGATCTGTGTCAACTGATTGGTTCCGCTCATCTGAATGGTAATCTGATTATTTGTAACTGTAATGTTAGAAACATCTGGCGAAGTCACGTTAGAACTAGTCCCATTGTACATATCTCTTTTGATCAAACCGTAAATACGGTCTCCCAGAACTTTATAACCATTAGAATATGGGAAGTGACAACCATCATAATAAGTGTTGTTGGAAGACATGATGTGCAAGCCGCTTATTTCATCAGCGAGTTGTCGGTGCGCCTCCAGTACGTAAGGTTGATCTGAAGAACAAGCTTTGTATCTGGTTTGAAAAATATATACTTCTTCAAAATTATAATCAATATTCCAGTTGTTGTATAACTCTTCAAAGGCGGCTTTATATTCATCCGTTGACAAACTCCAGCTATCCGCCTCTCCCTGAAACCAAATCATGGCTCTGGCTCTGTCCCCCACACCCGAAGCATCCAAACGAGATTTTTGTGCGCCGTAGTTACCAGAAGTTGGGCTACTATAGTTTTTCTTAAAGTAGGAAATCTGCTGTGCACCTTGTGCATCATTGAAGATGGCAACAGGAACTCCCTGCTCATCCATAATGCGCTTAGCAAGACGACCACCCCACTGACCTGGGAAAGACTGATTGATATAAACCCATCCATTCGCATTCGTGTAAGAACGCATGAAAGGATCAAGGTCCGCGAAGTATATAGACGCCGCAGCAACTGCGTTGGATTGACCATTTATGACATAAGCATCACCCGCCACAATTTCATCTGCCGAAGCTTCCAGGGTTTCTATTCCATTATCAACTCCGTATAATTCGATCTTATGGTTGGTCATTTCTGCATTGATCGGAATATTGAAATCAAAGTAGGCGAGGTTACCTCCAAAACTTAATGTTTGTTCGTAAACATCTTCGAGGTTATCATTTTTGTAGAATTTCACGCGTACCTGATCATAGCCAGAAATACCATAGATCTTTCCTTTAAGGATTGCATTTCCTTTGTTGTTGTATAAATTTCTAGGATAAAAATGTCTGTTGTCTGGAAACTCTTCGAGTACAACTCCAAAAGCATCAGGGGCTTCGTTGACTGGCTTTTCAGCGAAAGCAGAAAAGGCAAAAAAACAAAGCAGAGTATACATAAGTCCTGATCGCAGATAAGTAGAAAATGACATGGTTAAATACGTTTAGGCAATCGCATAGAAAAGACTTCTATTCAATCACCGGTTTGAAAGATGCTGAATTGGAGCTCATTAGGTTTTAATAGGCTCCTTGCTTAGTTAATAAGTGATTGGGGAAAGGTTGGATTATTGAAGCGCTAAAGATACGACTTATTCAGAAAAAGAACAGTCGTGAAATCCATTTGAGGCAGATATACCTTTTATAGGGTAGAACAAAGTGGTCTTAAGAATGGAAAAGTCTTTAGCCCACTCTGTCGTGAACTAAAGACTTTTTACAAAAAACCAGAGATTAGCTTACAACTCCTAGTTCTTAACAAACTTCAATGTCTTCATCTTATCCTGATGGATGCAGGTCAGCAAGTAGCAACCTGGGGTCAAATTCTGAATATTCAACTGATTATTGAAACGATCAGCCGTCTGTACGCTAAGAACCTGGCCTAACATATTGCTTACGATGATCTGTTCTAGAGCGACATCTGAATAGATGCTAAGTTGTTCTTTAGCAGGATTTGGGTAGACGGTAATATTTAGATTATTATCTACTTCTTTAGTAGAAGAGACGATGGTTTCGATGTCAGTATTGTAACGCGGCATGAACATGTAACCCGCATTATAAGGCGCAGTACCTGGATCTATTTGACTACCAATTCCAGTAGCGTTGAAATACAATGGAAAATCACCAGAGCCAACAACATCTGTATCGTCATCAATTCGCATAAGGTAAACTTCACCGTTATCTGCTTCTACAAAACAATTACGAGCTTCACCTACATTCTGGCATCCATCGAAGTGCAAGCCTTTCAGAGAGATTAATTTTGATTCTTCTGCCTCTGTAATTGGCCCAGTAAATATAGTATCCGCTTCAAAGAGCGCATTGCCCTGAGAAACCAATTCGATCTCATCAGGTATCAATTGTGTCAAGCCATCAAACTGAGTGATATAACCATAGACCTTTATTTTGTCCCCTTCTATCACCTCATAGTTCGGCTCATTATTAAATTTATAAATTCGAATTCCGTCTTCCTTATTCACTTCATCAATTAGTGTGAATTCGATACCTGTAGAGTCTTCACCTGGGTAAATATTATAACCATAAACGATTCCTTCCAGCGCGACTACAGCTCCTAGAGAATCTGTTACTCCCTGATTATCTACTGTCGTCACTGTTCCTATGGTTGCATCAGGATACAAGTTAGGATTGAAACCATCATTGTCTATAATATCAATAGAAGCAGTTCCAATGGTAGCCAAAGTAGCGTTCTGAGGGTTTTGCAAACGGATTACAATTCGCTCTGTGAACTCCTGTTCAGTATCGTCATTGACATAAATTTTCAAACGACCAATAGTCGTTACACCAAAATCATCAGGGTCAAAATCTATGGTTGTTTCTTCCAATTCAAAATCAATTCCTCCTCCTTCTGCCGTAGAACCTCCTTCGACAACTACGTCAACAAAAGCTTCTAGTTCAGTTCCTAAATTAGCCATCTTAAACTTTATGGTAAAGGAATCTACTCCTTCGGATACCGAAACAGGAATGTCTTCTCCAAAGAAAATAGAAGGCAAGGTTGAGCAACTGTCATTAGCAGCTCCTGGTGTCGCGTGGATGTATAAATTCGGATTAGCGCTTGTCGCCACGTTTGTTTGGGTGGTAGAAAAACGCCAGTTGAATGGATTATTATTATCAGACTCTGGATCACAAAGCATGATAGAAGCCCCTTCTCCATCTGCAATTTCTGGCCAAGGTGCATCATCATCGAATTCTATGATGTCAATTAATTCTACACCAGAAGAGAAGGTGATGATCTCTCCGTTGTTATTCAATCCTCCGTTTGTCCATTCGAAAGCATCTACTCCAAAAGCGTCTTTGAAGGCTTCTGCATCTTTAGTTACCACAAGGTATTCGCCAGGGTCCATTGAAATATTATTAAACTCATATTCTACACCATCAGCAAAATAGTAATTGTCTAAATCAACAATCTGATTACTTCGGTTATAGAATTCTACAAAATCATAGTTATCATCTCCACCTGGTTGGTGGTACATTATTTCAGTGATGATAATGTCGTTGTAAGGAGGCGCTACAACAGTGACCGTCCCCGTCATTCCTTGCTGAAAGTTTTCATCACAACGGTATTGGTTGATTCCTTCTTCGGTAAAAGTATGACTGAAAGTCCAAGGACCAGCAACTGGTTCTCCACTGAAGAAACTTTCTGGGTTACTATTGAAGACAGATTGAAGACCGTTGATATTGTGAAGACCTTGATGAGGTAGTTGCCATTCTACAGTTTCGCCAGCAAAAATAATAACACTATTTGGCGTGAAGCTATTATCGTCGTTCACAGTGATTACGTGATCAGCAGTTGGGCAAGGAGAATTATCCGAAGCTGGAGAGCAGAAGATTGATTTCACTCCAATTTCGAAACCAGCGTAGGTGGAAGATAATTTCCAATTTTGCGGAAGCAGATTATTCGCATTCAAATCGCACAATTCTAAGGAATAGCCATCACCATCAGCGAGCGGATTGTAAGGCCAGGTCACATCATATCTTACTTCATCAATCAAAACCCCATTGCCATCTACTAATACAATGTCTTCATCATCAGAGTTAGAGAGTTCTCCTGAATCGTACGCCCAGATTTGCACACCATTTGGAATACCAAATGTACTACGCAGTGCATCTGGGTTATTGGTTATCAAAATAAAATCTCCTGGGTCAAGTTCTTCATCAGGAAATTCAAATTGGATACCTTCTGTTATTTCAAAGCCATCAAGCGGAATAGACTCCTCTCCATTATTATATAACTCTAAATACTCCAAAGAATCCGAACCGCTTCCTCCAGGTGGATTGTAAAAAATCTCTGTAAATAACAATTCATTTACGTAAGGGGAACAAACAGAGTTTACTACACCTGGTGTGCATTTTAAGCTTACATTATTAATGGACGCCGTAGTTTCATTTTCAGATTTAAACCAGTTGCCAGGCAATGAATTATCGCTATCAACGCCGCAAAGCTCCATAGAGAATCCATTACCAGATGCAGGTTCTGGCCAAGGCTCGTCATTATCATAAGTCAATGAATCTATGGTATCTCCGAAAGGATCTTTTATTACGATGCTTTCTCCACCGTTACTAAGATTCTCGGAACCAGACCACTCAAAACCTGTAACTCCAAAAAAAGCATCTAAAACTTCCGCATCGTTAGTCAGGACGATATATCCTCCACCAGCTAAGTTGATATTTGGAAAATCATATTCAATACCATCTGTTAGTGTATATCCACTCAAGTTGATATCAAAAAAGTCGTTGTTGTAGATTTCGATAAATTCGATAGAGTCGGGACTTCCGTCTGGAGAATTGTAGAAAACTTCGTTGATAACCAACTGCGCATTTAGACTTAAGCAGCATAAGTAAAACAACGATGAAATAAGGATCTTCTTCATTATTCTGAATTTGAAAAGGGATTATGATTTCAATATATGCCCTTGTGGGCAAGTGTTCAATTTATATTAACAAAGTATATATGTAATAATCTTGCCGAAATTATGATTCAGTCTAAGCTAGCCAAATACAAAACAGGACTGTCCCTGCCCACTGTTGAATTACAGGGAAGACATAGTTGTTTTCTATACTTGGTTTTAAAAAAGTTGGTTAGGTTTGAGCGGGGCGAGTTTGGGCTCGAGTAGTTATATTTTATGCAAATATAACACTCTTTTTTAATGAGAACGGAAACTTAACGTAAAATGGAAATTAAGGTTTACTGCTAATCGTAGAACTAAAGATTGTCTTTATTCACTAGATCGCTTGGTAAAGCCTTCGTTGTTTTGGCTCCCAGCTCCTTAATTTTTTCAGCCCGACCAATCAATGTATCTCCCTTTTTAGAGGAAGTGGTGAGTTTGTTCATCGCATCATCATAGGCTGTCCTTGCAGAGTCAAGTCGATTACCGATGGTTTTTAGGTCTGTTACGAAATTACAGAATTTGTCATAAAGCTTTCCACTCTGACGAGCAATCTCTAGTACAGAACGCTTTTGCTTGTCTTGCTTCCAGATGAAGGAAACCGTTCGCATAGTCGCTAGTAAAGTAGAGGTAGTCACCAATACAATATTCCGATCCAAGGCTTCCGTAAATAACTTATTGTCCTTTTGAATCGCTGTCGTAAACGCAGGTTCAATAGGAACAAACAAAAGTAAATAATCTGGCGAATTGATCTGATAGAGATGCTGATAGTTTTTACCAGACAAATCTTTGATGTGCTTTCGGATGCTATCTACGTGGGACTTGAGGTGTATCTCTTTTTGGTCTTCGTTTTCGCTATTGAAAAAACGTTCATAAGCTACTAGCGACACCTTGGAATCAATGACCAAATGTTTATCTCCTGGTAGGTTGATAATAAAATCGGGACGTTTCTCTTTGCCTTCGTCATCTTTGTAAGAGGATTGGGTCGTGAAGTGAATGTCTTTGTTCAGACCTGCTTTTTCAAGTAGCATTTCGAGGCGGATTTCGCCCCAGTCACCCTGGGCTTTAGAATCTCCTTTTAGTGCAGAGACTAAGTTGTTCGCGTCCTGACTGAGTTGCAAATTCAAATCTCTAAGTTGTTCTATTTCTTTTCGTAGGGAGACCTTATCCTTAGTTTCTTCGAGGTAGCGTTTTTCAATTCCAGATTCAAAGTCCTTTATTTTTTCCCGCAAAGGAAGTAGAATGTCTTGTAGTTGTTTTTCATTCTGCTGGGCAAATCGTTGAGATTTTTCTTCTAGTAGTCGATTTGCTACATTTTCAAATTCTAACTGAAAACGCTTTTGTAAATTTTCTACCTCAGATTTTTGCTCTAACAATCGCTCCTCAAGATGTATGCAATTCTGTTGTTTAGCAGAAAAGGCACTTGTCAATTCTCGAAGCTCTGATTCTTTTTCGACCAGATTGTCCTTGAGCAAATCCGTTTGTTGTAAAGCTGCTTCATGAACCGCTTTGTGTACATATTGCTCCACCACCTCCTCTGGTGTCAATACATTGGTGGAAGCGGTAAATTGATACTTCGCAATAAACCAGGCCACCAGCGCACCAAGCACCAAACCAATAAATAGAAAAATGATTGACATCTCCATAGAAAGTGGGTTATTGTTGTTCGCCTCAAATATAAACAATTTATTTTTCGATTTTGCTATTTTTTGTTCTTTTCAAAATTCAATTAATAAAATTTATCTTCGCACAAAATTTAATTATAATGACTAGACATTTCGACTATCTTAAAACGACCAGAGCAAACCTACTGAAAGCTACCGCTGACCTCGATCTGGAAACGCTGAACAAGATTCCTAGCGGTTTCAATAACAATATTGCCTGGAATATGGCTCATTGCTTAGTAACACAGTATTTGTTATGCTATGGATTGTCTGGACAACCTCTTCCATTGGATTCAAAAATTGTTGACCGCTATCGTAAAGGTGCGAAACCTACAGAGCCAATGAGTGCCGAAGATTTAGCTTTTTTCCGAAAGGAACTAGAAAATTCCCCTGCTAAAATGGAAGCGGATTATAATGCGGGACTATTTACGGATTTCAAAGTATATCCAACAAGTTACAATGTCGAATTGCAATCTACAGAGGATGCCATTCGATTTAATAACATTCACGAAGGGCTACATCTTGGATATGTGATGGCTTTGAAAAGAGCAGTGTAATCGTTTTCAGCCATTGGCTGTTGACCTTTTAGTTTTAAGTTCTTTCTGTCGAATTCATTAGCTGTAAACCAGTGTAGAAACGAAGTACTAAAACACGATGGATTCGCAAACCATAGTTCTGGTTTTAAATAAAGTTTTCATTTTAATTAAAAAATCTGTTACTATTCCAAACTACATCGTATAAATAATGTAATCAAGACCTTTTTAATCTATAAAACAAAAAAATTATGTTAGACAAAATCATGGATATGGTTGGTGGTGAAGCCATCAGCGCAATGACTGAAAAAGCTGGAATTTCAACTGACCAGGCGAAGCAAATGCTACCTTTCGCTCAAGAGAGCTTACAAGAAGGAATGATGTCTCAGGTGACAAGTGGTAACCTAGACGGTGTTCTTGGGATGTTCAAAAACTTTGCAGGAGGTAATGCTTCTAATGATGGCTTATTCGGTAACATCCAGAATATGTTTGCAAAGAAAGTAATGACCAACATGGGTATTCCTGAATCTATCGCAGGATTGGCTGCCAATTCTGGTTTGGTTTCAATCGTAGGAAATTTGACTTCTAAAATTAAAGGAGCTGGTGATACGGATGATATTGATGCAAGCAGCTTACTATCTGTTCTTGGACAAGGCGACGGCGCAGCAGGTTTGATGGGTAAAGCAGCGGGCCTTTTAGGTGGCTTGACTGGCGGTGGAGATGACAAGTCAGCTGATCAAGGTAATGACATGGGAGACAAACTAAAAGATGCTGCTAAAGATATGCTAGGCGGTTTCTTCAAGTAATATAAAACTGTTTCTGAAAATGGTTATGAACTCTTTTGAGTTGTAAACCAAATTAAAAGGCGCACGTTGTCGGGAGTCCATCCTGCTACGATGCGTCTTTTTCATTTGGATTCATGTGAAAGCAAGCTTGGATTTGTAAATCCTTGAACAACAATGCTAAGTGTATTACAAACACACTTAAACTCAGTTACAAAAATTCGGTATAATTATTTTTTTATTAGCTTAACAAATTGTAAATCAGCTCTTTACCAATATAATTTTTTGTATGAGTGGATTTACAAGATATTAAGTTTAACTTTGTACTGTTATTATGAGTTTTTAGGTTTCGTATTGATCCCAAATTAAGTTATTAAGTAAAGTTCTCTCGCTGCCCAATCACTCTTTTCTAGTATTTTTAAATTTTTTTGTAATGAACATTTTTGTAGCAAAATTAAACTTCGACACTCGCGACGACGAGCTACGTGCTGCTTTTGAAGCGTACGGTGAAGTCGACTCGGTAAAAATTATCACCGACAAATTTTCTGGTAAATCAAAAGGCTACGGCTTTGTTGAAATGGCCGATGATGAACAAGGTGCAGCTGCAGTAGAAGGTCTTAATGACACAGATTTAGACGGTAGAACAATCGTCGTGAAAAAAGCGGAACCAAGAGAGAATAGAGACAGACGCGGCGGAGGCGGCGGAGGTGGATACAACCGTGGTGGCGGCGGAGGCGGCTATGGCGGTGGTGGATACGGCGGCGGAGGCGGCGGCGGTTACAACAACCGTTACTAGTCACAGTCGTAAATGAAAAAAGCCGCTTCGGGAGATTTCCCGGAGCGGCTTTTTTAGTTACTAAAACTTCACTCGGTTTTTGATTGTTCACTACAACTAAAACTGCTTTCGACCCCATATTAAATAGCGCGCTAGCTTTGCGTCTTTAATTTTTGATTTTCATTTTAATTAAATCTTCCTCTCCAGGTTCCACCCACTCCCAATGCTCCTGTCGTCTAAACCAAGTCAGTTGACGCTTAGCATATCTTCGGCTATTCCTTTTGATGAGTTCGATGGCTGTTGGCAAATCATGTTTCCCATCGAAATAATCGAAGAGTTCAGAGTAGCCTACGGTTTGTAGCGCACGGTGACTTTTGTAGGGAAGTATTTTTCTTGCTTCCTCGACCAAGCCTGCTGCAATCATTTGGTCTACACGTTTATTGATGCGTTCGTATAGAAGCTCACGGTCCATGTTCAGACAGAAGTAGTGAGGGATGAAAGGGCGTTCAGTTTTGTTTTTATTTAGAAAAGAAGAATAAGATTTTCCACTGCTTTCGCAAACCATTAGCGCGCGAAGCAATCTTCTGGAATTTTGTAAGTCTACTGTTAGCGCATATTCAGGGTCTGCTTTTTTTAGGGCTTCTTGCAAGCCAGTTAGCCCTTCGTCTTCATACAATTGATCTACCACCCCCCTAGCCTTCTCGGAAATATCTGGAAACTCATCTAAGCCTTCACATACTGCTTTTATGAACAAACCAGAACCGCCAGCCATTACGGCTACATCTTGTTGGGAGAAAATTTCCTCCAGGGCTTTAAGTGCTTCTTTTTCATAGTCTGCCACGGTATAGGGATCATTTATCGAAAGATTATTTACAAATAAATGTTTCGCCTGACTAAGCTCTTCAGTCGTAGGTTTAGCTGTACCAATGCTCATCTCTCTATAGAATTGTCGACTATCTGCGGATAGAATCACGGTATTAAAGTGCTGAGCCAACTGAATGGCTAGATTAGTCTTTCCGCTGGCAGTCGGGCCGCCGATAATGATGAGGTGTTTATTTTTCAATACTGGATCTATTTACGTTTAAGTTTGAATTTCGATTTGAGAAGTTGTTTAAATTTTTCCTACTTTTGAAACGAACAAAGTATCATTTTTTTTGAAAAGAGAAAAAACAAATAGACTCAAATCGAAAATAGTATTTTCAGCTATCCTGCTGATTATCGGATACGTCGTTCTGCTGCATCTGCCTCAGGTATTTATTTCCAAGCAGTTTGAATACAAATCGCTGCACATCCACTCCAATCAATCCTTAAAATTAGATGACGAAAGTAAAGCCGTACTGGATCTGGTTTTGGAAAACATCGGTTCTAGTGCCTATTATAAAATGGGACAAGAGCACCATCTCTTCTTTGTTCATGGAACCCTGTACGAAAAGATGGTTCGTTCGATTGGCTACAAAAATATGGCTTTTGCTTTTATGGATAAGTCTATTTATTGCGCAAAGCCAGATTTTCTAACAAGATACTTACGTAGAAACAAAAACGAGTATGAAGTCATGCATTTGGTACAAGTTATTAGTCATGAGTTGGTACACAATCAAATGTATGATATCCTCGGATTCAATGCGATTCGAAAACTAAAACCTTGGGTTCGAGAAGGCTATCCAGAGTACATTGCTTATGGCCAAATTCAGGATTCTGAGGATTACCAATTAGCTGATTTGTCAAAGAGAATAGCTTCGCGAAAAGATCCCCTTTGGGTAACCAATGAGTACGATTGCCTGACTAGCTATACCTATGCCATGGATCGTTTGCGAATGGAATTTGCCCTAGACATTCAACAATCAGATATTCAAAACATAATGGAAATAAATTTAGCAGCAGCGGAAATCGATAAAACCATAGAACAACATTTTAAGTAAATCCCACTAAAACACTTCTATTGGAACAAAGCAAAATTCTACTCCGAAAAATAGTACATTCAAAATACCTAGACCTATTTGGCGCTTTGCTGATCTTAGGCGTTTCTGTGGCAAAGTCTTTCCATGAGACCATTTACTTCAATGGCGCTATAGCGTTTGGAATTCCAATCACAGATATTTTCAGTTACATCAAACAAGGAGCTTTCCCCTTAGGATTCTTATCTATTGTCGGAGCTGTGTTTTCTTTATTGTCTACACGACTGGTTGGGAAACAAAATAATTGGGGAAATATAATTGGAGTTATTACGACCGTAAACTCAGGAGCCATTGACTACCTTTTCGGAAACGGATCAGCGATCATTACCTATCCACTTACCTTTTTGATAACAGTCCTCGCTGTAAAGAACTGGCATCAAGGCGAAAAAGTAAAAGAACTCGATTTACGTTATTACATAATTATGGCAGTCGGAATTGTGGCAGGTTTTGCGCTGGTCTATTTCGGAGCTTATCTATTTGGTGGAAAAACAGATCCTGCTTTTTTAATGGTGGTGTCAGTTACTTTTGGAATTTCCATTGGCGCGAACATTTGCAATGCATTGAAGTACCAAGAAACCTGGTTGAGCTGGATGATTTACAACATCGTTCAGTTGGCTAAGAATGCGATGCTTATGAATTTGGCGAATGTAGTAAAGTACATCTTTTATATGGCCAATGCGATAGTGACCTGGTTTGACTGGCGCTTGAATGGCGATGTAGAGAAAGTAGTTTAGTCTGGCGAATACCCTAGCAATCCTTTTTGCTTGTTTCGTCCCCTCTTTTTGTTTGTCGTCGCATTGCGCTGATAGAAGGAAGGCTCTTTTTTGCGCACCCATTTTATGAATTTCTGGAGCTCTTCTTTTTCTAACAACTTCTCGATGGTGTTCAACTCCTTAGCGAGTTCCTTCTCTGTAAATAGCGAATGAATCTTCTGATGACAGATGTTGTGTAGCATGACCGTATCGCCATGTTTGCCTCCTTTGGATTTGGGGATGAGGTGATGCTTAGAAATATTCTTTGTTTCGAGAGAACGCTTACAGATAGGACAGTTCATGTTAGTACGTAGATTTTTGACTTTCAACTTTGGGTTAGCTTATGAAAGCTATTGACCATAGAGGTAATTGATTCTCTTAGGAAAAAGTTCAATTGGAAGGAAAATCTACTCC
>JBGCDT010000294.1:0-3905 GCA_045105695.1 Saprospiraceae bacterium
CTTCGATTGTGCAGTCGGTTTTGATTGCGGTTCCGGCGGATTTTAAATCGAAATTTGAAAACGGGAAATGGTACTTACTGGTGATCGAAGGTTTACTGATTATTCGGAAGGTGGAGAAGGTGATTTTTGGGTCGAATAAGGGGAGCGTTAAGTTGACGGATTTTGGTGGGGCGGTGGATTTTGTGGATGGGAAGGGGATCAAGGCTTGGCGAGTTATTTGGCGGTTGGATGAGCTGGGGTAATGTAGAATATATTTTTTTGCCACTTTTTCGGTTATTGAATAACAGACGTAGGTAATGTTCAAGGGATTACTGATGTTTATGTAACTGGGGAATGATGGAGGAGGACATTAAGAACATAGCATTAAATTTCCGATTACTTATATCGAGGAGTAGTTGCGATAGTAGCTGCTTTTTTGTTGAATGCTTTTTTTTCTTCATATATTAACGGGCCGTTATTTATGAAATACAGAAACAATGAAAAATAGGCAAAGTGTAATTCAGCATATTAGATTTGGAATATCTCAATTATCTGCTCAAAATGGCAGCCTTCAATTTGAACATATATGTAGGCATTTAACTAGGGCTAGAATTTGTAGTAATATTTTACCAGCTACGGGACCAGTTCAGGCCGGAGGCGATCAGGGTAGAGATTTTGAAACTTTCCATACTTATCTAAAAAATTCACATCTTAAGAATGATTCTTTCATTGGGCTTCAATCCGATAGACCTATCGTCTTTGCTTGTTCTTTAGAAAAAGAACCTGCAAAGAAGAATGGGAAAATAGAAAAGGATGTTGCTACAATTCTGGAAAAAGGTACTCCTGTTGATAGAATTTATTTTTTTAGCGGAGAAGATATACCCGTTGCATATCGCCACAAGGTTATTGATAGAGTAAAGGTGGAAAATAGTGTTGACTTAGAAGTACTAGACGCCAATAGTATTTCTGAATTTCTGGCTGATAGTGATTTGTTTTGGATTGCAAATCAGTATCTGAGTATATCTTCTGAAATTTATCCTAGACCGAGTGAAACTTCTAATTGGTACGAAAAATTATTTAACCAATATAAGGAACAAGAAGATTTTGACCTTACGTATGAGGCTTTTCAAGATGTAAAATCGGCATTAAGACATATATATAAAGATAAGCTATTAAAACAAGACCTTCCTTTTTGGATAGGAAAAATGAGAACTTTTGTAACGGAGAGAGAACGGACAATGCCGAGACTAACTCAAAATGGGATATATGAAATTTTCGTTGCCTCTTTAATAGGGCAGGACAGTATCGAAAATCAAGAAGAGCACATAAGAGAATATTTCTCAAAATTAGATGCTGTAAAATCAAAAGATGAGTTTAGCGATGCAACTTGTCTTATCAGTTTTGTTGGTGCTTGTCGTTATGCTCATTCTACTACTTTTACA
This sequence comes from Saprospiraceae bacterium, assembly GCA_045105695.1. Lineage (GTDB taxonomy): Bacteria > Bacteroidota > Bacteroidia > Chitinophagales > Saprospiraceae > CALGLS01. The sequence continues at coordinate 1,422 of JBGCDT010000294.1, forward strand.
GATGAAGAGATAAATGAATGGTCTCAGAAAATAGTTGCGTTAACTGATTCTAAGATCGAGACTACAACTGATGTTAACCTTTTAAGCAAGCTCCATGAGTTGAAGTTTTTACAATACCTAAATGGAATCAGAATTGGGTTCGATAAAAAAGAAAATTTCAATAAGTCTTTAGAATTGGCTTTAAAAGACTTGGAAATACTTATTTCATTAATTCCCCAGGCACCCTTTTTCCCCTTGGAGAATTTATCGCATAATGTAAATCATTACATAAAATTAATGAGTAAGAACGGGGTTGTAAGTGAAGGCTTAGAAGAGCTTGCTTCTCAGATAGATGATTTGTATGGGACTAGGGTAGGTGAAATTACTGCCGCAGAGAGTTTGAGAGACAGAGCTTTGACCTATCTAAATAACAAGAATGAGGTTATGGCTATAAAAATTCTTCACAAAGCAAAGTTAAAGTGGATGAAGGATGAAACAAGGTTGCCTCTAGTTTTGACGCTCTTGTTGTTATCTGAATGTTATAAAAAGATAAATATGACTTTCGCCGCTAAGTACTTTGCGTTAGGGGCAGCACACTTTTCGATTCGAGACGACAACTTTGAACTTGCATCACATTTTATAAAATCATTAAATCAACTAGCCAATATAGAGTATGCACATGGAGCCTGGCTTAATTATTTAGACCTCTTGGATTTGCTATTACCAGCGGGGCAGGCTATAAAAAAAGATTTTGACCTTTATGAAAACGAAGAAGGACAGTCTTTACTGTTTCACTCTACAGTTATAAAGTACATGGCAAAGAGGTTTGCACCATCATTAAGTGTACTCGTGGATACCAAAATCAAAGGATGGAGTTGGATTGGGGAAGAAATTGAAGAAGTCTATATTCTAGCGAAAAAACATTATGATATCCATTCCGATGAAGTTACGTGGAGGGAAATTGAAAAGCAATTGAAGTTCAAGCCTTTCAATGATATTGGCGCTACAAGAAAATTATCTTTTGAAGCCTATGGGATAGGCTGGACCTTTCACTTTAAGAATGATTATCAAACAAATGCAACTGCCGAGCAGGCCATAGCAACATTACAGATAATCCTTGCTGAATTAGCAAACACAGATTTACACTTAATTAAGAGTAATGTTAGTGTTGAAATAAAAGTCGTTGATGACAAACCAAATTTCATTAGAAAGCCTTCAAATAATCTAAGCTCTTGGGAATTGGACTTACCGGCGAGTGGAGCCTACGATACTGAAGTCGGGTTGAGGGAAATCATATCAAACTATCATGCCTTTGTTTTTACTATTATACGCGAAATTAGTTTGTTGAAAAACGAAGAATTTGATAGTCTAATAGAGAAAAGTATAGTCAAATCGGATCTTATTAATCTAACGTTTTTCGGAAAATTATATGAAGATTTCTTTAAAGATTTTCTGCCAAAAGAGAAATTTGAAGAAGCACGTAGAGAATGTTTTAATACGCCATTTGAAATAAAAAAATTCAAACCACAAAATCATCCACTATTAAAGTGGCGCTCAGAAATTTCTCCAAAATTTAGTGAATTTGAAATTAAAAGAGATATTGATGCTAGATATGCAAAAGCACTTATTCCGCTAGAGATTACATTTAAGACTTTATTACAAAATGATCAGTTCAAGGAAAAGGTAAAAGTGCTAAGAGCGGAAGGATGGTTGGACTGGCAGATTTTGAATGCTGTTGCAAGCTCAGTTGTTAGCTATAAATTAAATCGCATATATGGGCGGGCAGTCCATACCTTGAATCCAAGGGTCTTTTTTGATTTAATGCAGACACCTGAATCCCAGAGTTACGTTGAAATTCCCATTTCACTTTTTTCAGATAAAAACTTCAAGATTAATATGGATATTATGTTAGGGTCTGTTCTTGCTGCATATAAATTACAGTCCCGTTCTAATACCCCTAACTTTTTAGCAATAAGAGAATTTCTAAATAAACGATTTAAATTTAATGAACTGGATATGCCAGAAAAGAGTCCATTTAAATTTTGATCAAATTGACACTATATGAGTGTTACTACGCTCCTTATCATAAGGAAAATGCTTTTGCTGATGTATCAAAAACTAGTTTTATTACTCTAGTCGCCACTAAGTAATTATCTTTTTATTTGAGAGCGTTATTATATTTTAGTTCTAGTCTACTTTCATCCATAAAATACCGCTAGCACCACCTTTGAATAAAATATAACCTTACGCTCGCATCGACTTTACAAGTAGTTGCGGGCTATGTAGCAGGCTTTCAGCCGGGTCGCGTAACCAAATATCCATCCCACAAGACAGCACTCTCCCACACCAAACGCGCAGGAAAAAATGCGTTCGTCGGGTCTCCGTTCGCTTCCACCACCGCGCCAGCTAGGACAAGCCGTAGCTGTCATGTTGCTGGGTCTCACTCCGGCCTCCTCACAGCGGTTCCCAGTCTGCCGCTAAATAGTGGCATCCTTCCACCGCTCA
>JBGCDT010000295.1:0-8484 GCA_045105695.1 Saprospiraceae bacterium
CTTCATCATTCGTTGCAATGGAACAACAAAGGGAGCCCTTGCCCATGTTCGCCAACTCAATGGCATCGTCTATATTTTTATAAGGAATGATCGTGGAAACGGGTCCAAAGGCTTCGACCTCATGCACTTCTTTATAGCGTCTTGGTTTGGGTTGGACCATCAAAACGGGAGACATGAAAGCTCCTTCTTTTTTATTGGCACCTACAACTTTCCATCGGTTGGAATCTCCGTAAACGATTTCTGCATTTTTAGATAATTCTGCAATGCGCTCTTTCACTTCCTCCACTTGTACCTTTCCAGCGAGTGACCCCATGCGAACGCCTTCTACCTGCGGATCTCCGATGGTTGTTTTTTTGAGCTGTGCGCTCAATGCTAATTGGAATGGTTCTACTAGATTTTTAGGAACCAGTATTCTTCGGATGGCCGTACATTTTTGTCCGCATTTGGTGGTCATCTCTTTGCGAACTTCTTTTACGAAGAGATCGAATTCAGGAGTTCCTGGTTTTGCATCAGCTCCTAGCACGGCGCAGTTCAGAGAGTCTGCCTCCATGTTGAATGGAACGGATTCGGAGATGATTCTTGGATGTGCTTTTAGCATCTGTCCCGTGGTTGCTGAACCCGTGAATGTAACAACGTCCTGTGATTCGATGTGGTCGAGGATTCCTCTTCCAGAGCCGCAGATTAATTGCAATGCCCCTTTCGGTAAAATTTTAGATTTGATGATTTCGCGAACAACCACTTCCGTTAAATAAGAAGTAATGGTTGCTGGTTTTACAACGGCTGGCATTCCTGCCAAAAGATTGACAGCTACCTTTTCTAACATTCCCCAAACTGGAAAATTGAAAGCATTGATGTGGATGGCAACTCCTCTTTTTGGAACCATGATGTGCTGACCAATGAAAGAACCTCCTTTGGAAAGGTCTGCCATTTCTCCATCGACATAATAAGTTTCGTTAGGGAATTTTTTACGTAAACTCGCGTAGGCGAACAGGGTTCCAATACCTCCGTCAATATCAATCCAGCTGTCTCCCTTGGTTGCACCAGTCCAGTAACTTACAGGGTAGAACTCTTTGCGTTTTGCATGTAAATGCAGTGCTAGTGCTTTCAACATTCTACCTCTCTCATGAAAAGTCATTTTGCGCAAAGCTGGCCCTCCGACAGTCCGTCCGTAGTCGAGCATATCACTAAAGTCTACACCTTGCGTACTGGCAGTAGCTACTACTTCGCCAGTAATAGCATTATATAATTCTTGACCTTTTCCTTTTCCGACTGCCCATTTCCCGAGCGTATAATTTTTTAATTTCATTCAACTATTATTTTTTCCATTGCTTTTGCAAATGATATCTTACGGAAGCAATGACTGAGTAATTTGTATTAAGACAAAGATAGAATATGAATGTTTGTTAATGAAATGATTTTGTTTTAAAGAAAACAAACCAAAGCTATCAAATAAAAAATCTATCTCTCTTTTGAAAAGACCAAACTCAAAATGTTATGACAACCATTTCACTCTCTTTCATTTCGTTTTTAGGTTTTAAACAAAATTTTAGATCTTTAGGTTATAACCAGTACTCTAACTAACACAAGACTAAAAACTCCCTTCACATGAAAATTCGTCCACTACTACCCATTACTTTCCTATTCTTATTCTTTTTTGCCTGCGAGCAACAGAAGAATCAACCTACAGAAAAAAAGATAACCGATAAACTCACTCAAAAGTACGAACCCAGCGAAGAGTTCTTTTTACAACGTTCTTACCCTGATGGAAAATTCAATGTACGTGCTTATACCACAGCCCTGAAAGATGCTAAGCAAGCCTCCATCGCGAATACTCGAGACATAAACGGTTTCGATGAAGCATGGACCACACAAGGCCCTGGCAACATTGGAGCCCGCGCAAACTGCGTAGTAGCCAATCCGCAAAACGAAGATGTTATCTACACTGGATTTGCAAAAGGGGGCGTTTTCAAAACAACGGATGGAGGTACCAACTGGAATCCAATTTTTGACGACCAAACCTTTTTGTCTATTGGTGATATTGTTCTCGACCCTAATGATCCAGAAACCATATATGTCGGAACAGGTGATGTAAACATATCTGGCTACCCTTCTATCGGCGACGGTTTGCATAGAAGTACAGATGGTGGGAATACCTGGGAACATCTAGGGCTTGAAGAACAGCGCATCATTTCTAAGATTGTAGTGGACCCAACTAACTCTGAGCGGATTTTTGTCGGTGCGATGGGTTTGCCTTTTGAAAGAAATGATGAAAGAGGTCTGTACCGTTCTGAAGACAATGGCGCAACTTGGGAGCAAGTTCTTTTCCTAAGTGATTCTACAGGTGTGATTGATGTGTTGATGAATCCAGACAATCCTGATGTTCTTTATGCTGCAGGTTGGGATAGAATTAGAAATAATATTGAATCGGTTGTAGAAGGCTTTGGAGCTAAAATTTATAAGTCAATTGATGGAGGAGACAGCTGGAATTTGATGGAGGGTGGTTTGCCTAATGATATTCCACATTCCAGAATAGGTATGGAAATGTACGGTTCTGATCCTGATATATTATTTATTCACTACGTTGGATCCGACTTAAGTTTTGAAAGCATTTATAAATCAATAGATGCCGGAGAGTCCTGGTTTCAGATTCCAAGTGATGAATATGCGAATGGTCTGCCTGCTGATGTTCTCCGAACTTTCGGTTGGTACTTTGGAAAAATCAGAGTTAATCCAAATAACGAAAATGATATTTTCATTCTTGGGGTTGATCTTTGGAGAACTTTGGATGGAGGGAACTCTTGGTTTATGGCTACTCCAATTTGGTGGCAATATTCTGTACATGCAGATAAACATGATTTGCTGTTTTTACCTTCAGGTGATATTATATTAACCACAGACGGAGGACTTTACCGAACGGATAATTCTGCTCAGGAATGGGTAGACATAGAAAATATTCCTACAACTCAATTCTACAGAGTCGCCTATAATCCACACAATCCCAATCTATACTTTGGAGGCGCTCAGGACAATGGCTCCACCGGAGGAAGTGCTGCTGGCATCAATGATTGGTTGCGAATTTATGGTGGCGATGGTTTTCAAATGGCTTTCGACACAGAAAATCCTAACCGCTTTTTTGCAGAAACACAAAATGGCAATATCGTAGTTACGCTCGATGGTGGTTACTTTTTTGACGATGGAACTTTCGGAATCGATTTCGATGATAGAAGGAACTGGGACATGCCTTATTTCATCAGTCCGCACGACAATAATGTTTTGTATACAGGTACTTACAGAGTTTACAAAGGGGAAGGTCAAATTCCTTTTTGGAATACCATAAGTGACGATCTAAGTGATGGAACAGATGAAGAACATCGCTATCATAACATCACTACCATCAATGAATCTCCACTTGTAGAAGGATTGTTGTACGTCGGAACAGGCGATGGAAATGTGTGGCGAAAAGATAGTAATAATCCAAACTGGATTTCAATAAGCAATGGTTTACCCGATCAATATGTAACTGACGTATACGCTTCTCCAACTGATGAAAATGTTGTTTACGTAACCTACTCTGGGTACAGAGACAATGACAATATGCCAAGAATTCACCGTTCAGAGGACAAGGGTGCGACTTGGACAGACATCTCTTCTGACCTTCCTGACTTGGCTATTAATAAATTATTAGTCCTTCCTGATTTTTCAGATTCTATCTTATTTGTTGCTACAGATGGTGGTATTTATGGCTCTATTGACAAAGCGGAAAGTTGGGAGAGAGTTGGAACGAATATGCCGATGGCAATTAATTTCGACATGGTTATCAACGAAGCGAATAATCAGTTGGTCGCAGGTACCTTTGCCCGTTCTATAATGACTTATCCATTGGATTCGCTAATTGCTAGTTATAACTTCGTAGAAGATTCTATAGATGTTTCTCAGTCAGAGCCAACTTTTGCGATCAAGCATTCTTTGAAAGTATATCCTAGTCCTGCAAGTGACTTTGTACAAATCGAACTAGGTAATATCGAACAAGGTCGTTCTTTTGAAGTAGCAATTTTGAACAGTATAGGCCAGTTGCAATATCATCAAAAGGGTGATGGGCAAACGGGAGAATACCAAGTAGATGTTTCTCAATGGCCTGCAGGTACTTATTTTGTAAAAACAAAAATTCGGCATCAGGTGGTGGTGGAGCAGTTTGTTAAAAACTAGCAAAAAGGTAGCAGAGGGTTGTCTATTAAGTGACCCTCTTCTACCTTTTCACTCTCTTCCATCGATCCATCGACTTATGAAAATAACCGGTCTATACGAAACCCATATCTTCGTCTCCTCATTGGAGCAATCCATTGATTTTTACACCAGGGTCATGGGATTGCCTCTAGCACATATAGAAGAGGATCGTAGAGTTGCATTTCTTTGGATTGAGAAGGAAAAGCAATCGATGCTCGGACTTTGGGAAAAGCCACAGGAAGAAATTGAGCTACGCCATTTCGCTTTTCGATGTGATGTAAGAGAATTGTTAGAAAATGCAGTTCCATTTCTGAAGTCGAATGGTTTACAACCTTATAACCTCTTAAAAGACGGGACAGATCGACCGATGGTATTTGCATGGATACCAGCGGTAGCTATTTATTTTACAGATCCCGATGGACATTATTTGGAGTACCTCGGTCTACTAGAAGGAAAGGCTAGAGCAGATCTTGGGGTGATTAGCTATGAAGAATGGTTAGAAAAAACTAGTTAGCTATTATTTTAATTTTATTACTTCTCCCTCTTTAGCAAAATTAAACCCTTTCTCTAAAACTTCTTTTTGAGCAGTGCTTCCTTTTCGCAGTAAGTCGTTTGTATGATTAAAATGAATAAAATGCACTTTGCTTTTTTCTTCCTTTGACAAATCCTTAAACAGTTCCATACTTTCCGCTACAAAAGGATGTGGAATCTCGCTCATATCTCTTCCAGGGAGTTCTCCATTTGCGTAGAATGTTCCATCTAAATAAGCAACGTCTACTTCTTCTATCAATTCCTTAATACTACGATTCCACTTCTTCCATTTGTCAATGTCTGGAATAAATAAAGCAGACTTATCATCGAAAGTAATCTTAAAGCCAACAGTCTCAGAGAATTCATCGCGATGAGGAACGGCTAAAGGAGTTATTTGGATTTGCTCCGTCAGTTGAATAACAGAATCTGCTTTTAAGCTTTGCAGCCTGATGTTCCTTAAATCTACCAACTGGGACCAGGGACCATTATTAGCCAAGTAACTTTTCATCCGAGGCATAGCAAATACAGAAACTTCTTTTGCGCCCATCGCTTCCCTTCCCAAGTGCATCAGTCCAGTGTAGTGCCCCATGTGTGCATGCGTTAAGAAAATGCCGGAGAGCTTCGTCGCCTGATGTTGAATATCATTTAGTTGCTCTCTAAAATCTGGAGTCGCATCAAAAATCCAAAATTGATCAGACGCTGGATCTACCAAAGCGATGCAGGATACTTTTCTTTTTGTTTGTTGACCATTCCAAACAGCGGTACAGCATTTCTTTTTGCAATCCGCTTGCGGGTAACCCGCATCTTGAGCAACACCTAAGACGGTAATATAAGGAGCATCAGGGTATTCTTGAGTAAGAGGCTGTTCTATTACTTGCTCTTTGCAAGAGTATAAAATAGTTACCAGCAAAAATGCATAGAGTAGACTCTTTAGTGATTTGATTTTCATAATGATCCAAATTAACAATCATTCTCTAAAACAAAAAACTGGAAGCAATCATTAAAGACTACTTCCAGTTTTTCATTTCTATAACAATACAATTACAACTCGTAATTTGGTTTCAGTGATCCACCTTTATCCGAGTAGAAATCTTTGATTATTTTGACAATTTCGTCAGGCTCGTCAACGATTGGAATTAAATCCATGTCTTTTGCACTAATGTTATTTTCCATTCCGAGCATCACATTTTTGATCCATTCTCTCATGCCACTCCAGAATTCTGTACCAACTAAAATAATCGGAACAGGAGTGATTTTTTTAGTTTGAACTAAAGTTAACACTTCAAAAAGTTCATCTAAAGTTCCAAAGCCTCCAGGCATTACGACAAAGGCTTGAGCATATTTTACGAACATTACTTTTCTAACAAAGAAGTAACGGTAGTTCAAATTATGCTCCGCATCTATGTATGGATTGTGACTTTGTTCGAAAGGCAAATCAATATTCAAACCGACAGACAATCCATTGTTTAAAGAAGCTCCTTTGTTACCCGCTTCCATAATTCCAGGACCTCCTCCAGTGATGACTCCAAAGCCTTCATCCGCCATTCGCTTCGCTACTTCAACCGCTAGTTTGTAATATTTGTTATCTGGTTTGGTTCGTGCTGATCCGAAAATGGAGATACACGGCCCGGTATTATTCATAACTTCAAATCCTTCAACGAATTCAGAAATCACTTTGAACATCGTCCAGGAGTTTTCTCCTTTTATTTCATTCCATTGTCTTCTTTTGGAGTGTCCTTGTGTAGGATCAAGTGGCTTTTCGCTATCCATATTGTATCGATTTTTAAGTGTTCTAGTTAGTGATTTACTGTACAAACTTTCTTAAGCGTACTATTCGATTATACAGCAAAAAGCCTGTCAATATCGACAGGCCCTGCTATATACGTATTATTTTTTATTTATTCAAAAGGCTTAGATTAACTTCTTAATTTGACATTGTCTTGAAAGAAGTGTATTCCTTTTTGATGAATGCCTGAAGTTCGTCCATACTTCCAAATTTATTGAATAACCGTTGCAATTCTGTAACAGCTTCCTCTGTATTTGGAACTACATATCTCAGTACGTCTTCCTCTGTGATGATCTCACCACTTAGGATAACCAATCTTTCGATCACGTTTCTAAGTTCACGGATATTACCCGTCCAGTTTACATTTTTCAAAGCACTCATTGCTTCGGGAGCAACCTTCTTAGGATTTACACCATACTCATTGCAAACCATTTTATTGAAGTGCTCTACGAGCTGTGGAATATCGTCTCGTCTTTCATTCAGTCTCGGAACTTCAATAATGATAACTGCTAAACGGTGATATAAATCCTCTCTAAATTGTTTGTTCTTAATTTGTTCTCTGAGGTCTTTGTTCGTCGCAGCAATTACTCTTACATCTACACGGATTTCTTTCTCTCCTCCCACTCTGGTAATTTTACTTTCCTGCAAAGCCCTCAGCACTTTTGCCTGAGCATCAAGACTCATATCTCCGATCTCATCCAAAAATATAGTTCCTCCATTTGCTTGTTCAAATTTACCAATACGCTGTTTGTGCGCAGAAGTAAAGGAACCTTTCTCATGTCCAAACAATTCACTTTCGATCAACTCGGAAGGAATCGCAGCACAGTTAACTTCGATAATTGGATATTTAGAACGTGGAGATTTTTCGTGCATCCAGCGAGCAACCAGTTCTTTACCTGTACCGTTAGATCCAGTAATTAGAACACGCGCATCTGTTGGCGCTACTCGGTCAATTGTTTCTTTGATCTTTCCAATGGAATCAGAAGTACCAATGATTTTTTGGATTTTGCTACGGTCTACTTTTCTCTTCAGAACTTTTGTTTCTGTAATTAGAGAAGATTTATCCATTGCATTTCTAACCGTAATCAACATACGATTCAAGTCCGGTGGCTTAGAGATAAAATCAAAGGCACCTTTCTTAACTGCTTCTACGGCAGTGTCAATATTTGCGTGACCAGAGATCATAATGACCGGCGTTTCGGAGGCCAATGTCTGTACTCTTTCGAGTGCTTCCATACCATCCATTTTCGGCATTTTGATATCCATGATTACGACATCGAATTTCGCTTTTTTCAGATTCACCATGGCATCAAGTCCATCAGTAGCCTCAACGACTTCATACTTTTCGAATTCTAAAATTTCTCGCAGCGTTTTGCGGATACTTGCTTCATCATCAACTATAAGGATCTTAGCCATAAGGGTGGAGTGTTTTAAAGTGTTTAAAAAGACGTTTTAAATTGGTGTTCCTGTGAGCTAAAGCAAAGTCAGAAGATTAACTTCGGGAAAAGGGCCCAAAAAACATATAGAGAAAACTTCAATTTTAACGCCAAAAGCGCTGAAATAGTTACTTTTCCCTCAAAAAAATAATCTTTTTTAATATACATTAACACTATAGCTTCAAGTGCTTACAAATAAGAGTCTTTTCACAGGTTTTCATTCAAACCCTATTCGTTTAACGAACAGACAGTCATCCAAGCCATTAGTCCAGTGCTCAACTGAAGGCTGCTTTCATCTACATCAAAAGTAGTAGTGTGTACAGGTGAAGTAATTCCTTTTTCTTTATTACCTGTCCCTAGTCTGTAGAAACAGGCTGGGATCTCCTGAGAGTAATAAGCAAAGTCTTCTGCCGTCATTCTTCGAGGAAGGTCTACTACATTGTCTTCACCCAGATATTCAGTAGCATAGGATTTTGCTTTTCGGGTAACCTTCTCGTCATTGAATAG
>JBGCDT010000296.1:0-2553 GCA_045105695.1 Saprospiraceae bacterium
AAAGGATGAATTGCTGGCTCCAAAATTCGCTCAACGCATTGACTCAGACGACTGGCCCCGCCACCTCAACCGAATGTACGACTTCTGGAACACCATTCTATTCTATGACCGAAGTTACAGTGGCAATCCATTTTCCAAGCATGTTGGTCTAGGGGCAGAACCGATGCATTTTGAACGTTGGAAAACACTCTTCACGACTACCATCGACGAGCACTTCCAAGGCATCATAGCCGACGAAGCGAAATCGAGAGCAGAGAAAATGGCCGCACTGTTTTCCAGCAAGCTACAGTACATGCGAGACAACCCTGGTTTCAAAACTATTGTCTAATAGAAAAGTACTCAAGCGTGTAAATCACTTTGATAAATTTACTCACTTTCAAAACACCAATAAGGAGAATTTTATCCCATAGCTTTTCTCTGCTAACTAAGACTATTTTCCCTCAAAATTTCCTATCTTCACGACCATTGTAAGCAAGTATTTTCTAATCTAAAGAGAATCAAGATCTTACCCAATTTAGAGAAAACTTCAATTCAAATTTTCAGCAAAACAAACGAGAGACTGTTCCTTGAAACTTGTCAGCTAAGGCTGATGGGATTGTTCTTTTTAGTAAATGAGCGAAGTTAAAAGTTAATAGTCAACCGTTAAAAGTCTAAACATGCCTGAATTCTGCCACCTCCACTGCCACACACAATACTCCCTCCTAGACGGAGCTTCCGACATCGCGACGATGATGGAAAAAGCTAAAGCCGATGGACAAAAGGGAGTCGCACTGACTGATCACGGAAATATGTTCGGTGCATTTAAGTTTGTATCAGAAGCGACTAAGCGGGGGTTGAAGCCAATGATTGGTTGCGAATTTTACTTAGTGGAAGATCGTCACGTAAAAGCTTTTTCCAGAGCAAAGGGAGAGAAGGACAAACGTTTCCATCAACTGTTACTGGCTAAGAATCGGAAGGGATATGAGAACCTGACGAAGTTGTGCTCCCTTGGTTTTATTGAAGGATTGTATTCTAAGTTTCCACGAATTGACAAAGAGCTTTTGGAGAAATATTCCGAAGGGCTGATTGCGACGAGTTGTTGTATCGGAGCAGAGGTTCCGCAGACGATCATGAAGGGCGATAATGAGAAAGCGGAAAAATTACTGAAGTGGTGGCTGGATCTTTTTGGCGATGATTATTACATCGAAATTCAGCGGCACCGTGGCTTGGATAACATCGATCAGTTGGGCATCAGTCAGGAAGACATTAATCAGGTTTTATTGGGTTTTGCTAAAAAGCATAATGTAAAAGTCATTGCAACCAATGATTCGCATTATGTTGAAGAAGAGGATTATGCGCCCCATGATATTTTGCTTTGCATTAATACCGGTTCTACAATTGATGATGACCGGCGATTCAAATTCCCAAGCTCAGATTTCTATTTCAAGACGCAGCAGGAAATGAGCAACCTCTTCAGCGACGTTCCAGAATCCATTGCCAACACAATGGAAATCTACGACAAAATCGAAACCCTCGAACTCGCTCGTGATGTATTGCTCCCCGCTTTCCCATTGCCGGAAGGCTTCAAAACACAGGACGAATATCTGCGCCACCTCACTTACTCAGGTGCAAAAGAAAGATACAAAACCATTACGCCAGCCATCAAAGAAAGACTCGATTTTGAGCTGGATGTTATTAAGCAATCGGGGTATCCAGGTTACTTCCTCATCGTTCAGGACTTTACACATACTGCTCGGAGAATGGGCGTTTCCGTAGGTCCAGGTCGTGGATCAGCAGCAGGATCGGCAGTTGCTTATTGCAATGGAATTACGAATATTGACCCGATTAAGTACGACTTACTTTTTGAGCGTTTTCTGAATCCAGAGCGTGTGTCAATGCCCGATATTGATATTGATTTTGATGATGTGGGTCGCTCCAAGGTCATTGATTATGTCATTGAAAAGTATGGTCGAAATCAAGTTGCGCAAATTATCACCTACGGTTCAATGGCTGCAAAATCTTCGCTCCGAGATGTAGGACGAGTGTTAGACGTGCCACTTCCAGAGGTTGATCAAATTGCGAAAACCTTTCCCTTGCAATTGGGTGCAACTCTAAAACAAGTCCTCGCACCAGGTGACATTGATGCCAAGCTAAAAGGGAAAATGAACTCTGAAGATGTAGAAAAAGCTTACAACTTTAGAGCATTGGCAGATGGCCCAGGTATTCATGCTCAGTTGATTAACACTGCCGTTAAATTAGAAGGTTCCGTTAGGAATACGGGTATCCATGCCTGCGGAGTCATCATCACGCCTGGAGACATTACAAACTATGTCCCAGTAACGGTTGCGAAAGATTCCGACCTTTTAGTTACTCAATTTGATAACTCGGTAGCGGAAGACGCAGGTCTTTTGAAGATGGATTTCTTAGGTTTAAAAACCTTGTCCATTATAAAAGATGCCATTGCGCTAGCAAAAGAAACACATGGCGTTGATATAGATGCAGATCTGATTCCACTGGAGGATGAGAAGACTTATAAGTTGTTCCAGCGCGGAGATACGATTGGGGTGTTCCAGT
>JBGCDT010000297.1:0-10553 GCA_045105695.1 Saprospiraceae bacterium
TTCAGCTGATGTTGATCTTACATTTGGATTGTAATCAAAATAAACAATTCACTTTTAAAACATCAGTTATGAAATTCCTTGTTTCCTTCTTACTTCTTAGCCTTACTTCTTTTACGAATCTATTTGCGCAAAGCGATCTTAACGGAACCATCGCTGATGACAATAACGAAGCGATTTATTTTGCAACTATTGCTTTGTACAACTCCACAGATAGTACAGTTGTCGCTTCTGGTGCTACTGATGCAAATGGAAATTTCTCCTTACAAAACATAACTGATGGAGATTACTACCTCGAAGCCAACATGCTAGGTTATACCACAGAGGTTTTGGCAAATCTTAGTTTTCCAGCAGACCATAACAAGAGTCTTACAATTCAGTTATTAGAAGATGCTACGGTTTTATCTACTGTAGAAGTGACAGCTAAAGTTCCGCTTTTAGAGCAGAAGTCTGATCGCTTGGTGGTGAACGTAGAAAACAATATGACGCGCATGAATGGTAATGTTCTGGATGTAATGAAGCAGGTGCCGGGAATGATTGTGGTCAATGATAAATTACAAATGGCCGGTCAGTCGAACATGACTATTCTGATAAATGGAAAGACCACTCAATACATGGACGTGCAATCCTTGTTACGAGACATGCCTGGCGACAATATAAAAAAAGTAGAAGTGATCCACCAACCAGGAGCTGAGTTTGAAGCAGCTGGAACGGGAGCCGTTATCAATATCATTCAAAAGAAAAACAGCTTGTACGGAACGAATGGATCAGTTTCCTTGGGTGCAGGTAAAGGAGAGTTTTGGAGATACCGCAGCTCAGTGAGATTAAGTCATTACCAAGGAGGCTTGAATGTTAGTGGAGACATTGGTTATAATAGAAACACATCCTATGACCAGTTATTAATCAATAGAAAAATCAACGGAGATACTTACGACCAGCATAATATTGATCCATCTAAATCAAATACTTTCCGTAGCGGACTCTCTCTTAATTACAATTTCGATGAACGCCAAAGTATTGGTTTCAGTAGTCGTTTTTTCAACAGCCAAAAAGAGAAAAATGCAGAGAACAGAACAATGGTTGATTATGCAAATGAAGAAATAGCCGACTTAGAATTACTAACAACAAATGATACTGACAGTGAGTGGAATCTAATCATTTTCAATCCTTATTATTCTTTTGAAATTGATACTGCCGGACAGAAGTTAAACTTAGATTTCAACTACGCTAGATTCCAAAGAGACGGAACCAGCCTCTTAGAAACCTCAGAAGAAAACATCGATGCTTTTTTCCCAGGCTTCCGATATGAGCAACCTGGAGACACCAGAATACTATCTACTAAACTAGATTACAATTATCCGCTAAATGACCAAGTAAGTTTTCAAACTGGATTGAAATACAGCGACGCAAATTTGGACAATGACCTTAAAGCATTTTCAGAAACAGAAAAAGACAACTGGGAAAACAATGTCCTACAGAGCAATCATTTCATTTTCGATGAAACCATCAGAGCTGTTTACGGAAAGATGACCTTCAACACCGGCAACTGGTCTGGTACCGCTGGCCTTCGCTACGAAGAAAGCAACTCCGAAGGGTACTCTGAGACTATAGATTCTACATTGACCAGAGACATCAAAAAACTATTTCCATCAGCTAGCTTACAACGCAAAATCAATGAGACATTTTCTACAAGTTTAGCTTATAGCTACCGTATTGATCGTCCGAGGTACTCTAGTCTGAATCCATTTGTTTACTACTGGGATCCTTATACTTTTGAAGAAGGAAATCCAAACTTACGACCAGCGCTGACGCACAGTTTAAAGTGGAATTTGAGCTACGAATCACAGCCATTTTTCAATATCGAGTACAAAAGAACTAAGGACGCCATGGTTGATTTTACAGAGCAAAACGATGCGACCGGTTCTGCAAGTGCGACGGTCATTAACATAGAATCTTTAGATGTTTTCAATACCAGTTTGTTTTTCCCATTGAGTTTTATTCCAGGGTTGGATGGTTACGGAGGAGCAATTGTTTCGCACCAGAGCTTCTTCTCTGAAGATGACTTAATTGAAACTTTCGACCGATCAAACTGGAACGTAACTGCTTTCCTACAAGCAGAGTTTACGCTTCCTGGAGAGATCAACACAGAGATCAGCGGATGGTACAATAGCGGACAACTTGAAGGCGTAATGGATGGCGAATGGCTGTATGGTGTAAGCTTCGGTTTCAGCAAAAAGATTCTACAAGACAAAGGAAAAATCAGCATCGGAGTAGATGATATTTTCAGAAGATTCTGGCATGCAGACATTGAGTATGCGAACATGGATGCAACTGTCGTTTCTAAATGGGCGGCACCAGTTGTAAATATGCAATTTCGTTATAACTTTGGGAATCAGCACATGAAGAAATCTAAGCGAAATCGTAATAGTGGATCGGAGGAGATTAGAAGAGCGCAGTAAGTCACTACCGAAAATGAAGGTTTTCTTCTGATGTATTTTTCACCGCAACGGCGCAAAGAACATAATAAAACTCAAAATTAAACTTTGCGCCTTTGTGGTGAGTAAATCACGAAAGTTACCCACATGCTATTTAAAGTTACCAGATCAGACGTCATTGTATTTTTATTCTACGCTTTATTTACTATTATACTTTACTATGTTGGAAGTGAAGGAGATGAATTGAAATATGTTTATATCGAATGTGCTCGTTTCATCATATTGAATGCGCTATCTGCTTATGTAATCGTCTATGTGATATTTGCTCGTTTTATACCCAAGAAACAGTACTTTTTATTGTTTCTGGTCTTAGTCCCTTTTCTGTATTTGATGGGTATCATCTGGATAAATTACGAATGTTACTTTTTTAGTAATTGTAAAGAAAGTCCGTGGGCTTTTAGTTATATCCAATATGGATTTGTAAATCATCTTGAAGAAGCCGGAATGCTGGCCACTATTATGCTAGGAAAAAAAATGTTTGATATGCAGCTTCATTTTGCAAATATGGAGAAGGAGAAGCGAACAGCAGAACTGAGTTTCCTCAAAGCGCAAATCGATCCTCACTTTCTATTTAATAATCTGAATACCATTGATGCGCTGATCGACAAAGATCCGCAGGCGGCCAAAGCATATTTGCACAAGCTCGCAAAACTCTATCGCTACTTGGTCTCCAGCAAAGATCAGGAAGTGGTTCCGCTGGAAGAAGAATTAGCTTTTGCAAAAAACTACATCTACCTCATTGAAGAACGCTTTGGGAAAGCTTACGAATTCGACATCCAAAATCAGCATCCCAATTCGGACGAACTTTGGGTTCCTCCCGGTGCCCTTCAAACCCTCCTTGAAAATATTGTAAAACACAACCAAGGCAATCATACAGACCCCGTAAAAACCAACATTCTCATAGATCAATCGGGCATTACTGTTGCAAACGATCTTCGTCCTAAAAAAGGAATTGTAGATTCTACTGGCTTTGGACTCAAAAATCTAAAGGCTCGATATGCGCTTCTGACGGACGAGAAGGTGAAGATTAATTCGGGAGATTTGTTTACCGTTGAGCTGCCTAGTATTAAGGTTGTTCAGTAGTTTTTTAAGGGTTGAATGTTCCTTCGACCGTAAAAATCGCGGTGCCTACGTACTGAGCGCCATTCAATCCTTCAATCCTTAAAACACATCCACAATCCAATAATCACCAATGAGAATCCTAATCCTAGAAGACGAACTCCCCGCTTACCACAAGCTCCTCGGTTTTGTACAATCAGAAATTTCAGATGCAAATATTCAATGGGCGAGATCTGTAGAGGAAGCAAAACTATTGTTAAAAACTAGTGCGCATCCCGATTTGATATTCTCTGATATTGAATTACTGGATGGCGTTTCCTTTGAAGTCTATGAAAACATTCAGGTGAACTGCCCGATTATTTTCTGTACTGGTTTTGATAAATATGTACTCAAGGCTTTTCAAACCAATGGCATTGCCTACCTTTTGAAACCCTATGACCTGGAGGCTTTTAAAGAAGCTTATGCGAAATATAAAAAGCTATTTGTAAAAGAAGATAGCAACCAGAGCATCGATCAACAAGTCATCAAAGAACTAAAAGCCATTCTTCATTCTGACAAAAAAGAATACAAACAAAGATTTACTTTCAAAAAGAAAGACGGTATCAAAATCATTGACACTAAAGATATTGCTTGCTTTGAAGCCAATGGAGATTTCAGCATGGCTGTCGATGAAAAAGGGCATCGCTACCCGATCAACTTCACGCTCTCTGATTTGGAGAAAAAAATCGACCCTAGTTTATTTTTCAGAATTAATAGAAGCCAAGTCATCAACATTAACTTCATTGATAAAATCGAAAGTCATTTCAAAAACAGGCTCTCTGTGAGAATGACTTATGGAGGTGATCCGCTGATTAGTAGTAGTGGGAAAACGCCGGAGTTTCGGAAGTGGTTGGATGGGTAGTTTTTGAAGGATTGAATGGCGCTTGGTTCGTAGGCTCCGCGGTTTCTACGGTCGAAGGAACATTCAATCCTTCAATCCTTAAAAACCACCTCCCTACCAACTGTTCCAACGTTTTCTCCGTTTTCAAAGTAAAACCACGATTAAATAATCAAAAACCCAATCCTATGAAAAAATTACTTTTTGTTTTCGCGGTCCTAACCTTCGTTGCTTGTAAAGACAAAGACAATGATCTGGAGAATCTTCCCACTTGCATTCTGGAAATGATTGACAATGACAGCTCATCAGATAACCTCAAAAGTATTCAGGTACAGACTATTGACGGAGACGTTCATTACTGGCTAAACACTGGAGTGATTCCGGTAGATGGCACAGAGTATATTGTTAATGATGCTTGTGAAAAGCTTTGTACCATCGGGGGACTTTTACCTTCTGTATGTCCGTATGAATATGATGCTGACAATTGGGAAATCGTCTGGGAAGAATAAATTTCCAATGCTAATGCTAATTCTAATCAACAATAAAAACCCAATCCTATGAAAAAATTATCTTTTTTATTCCTCGTATTACTTTTTGCAGCTTGCAAAGATAAAGACAATCAAAAGGACAAACTCCCTTCTTGTATTCAGGGTAAATTAGAAGAAACAGGTTTTTTAGAAACCATCCTGACTGTTCGAACTCAGGTTATTGACGGCGAGGTACATTATTGGCTAAATACAGATGCCATGCATGTAGATGGAGTTGAACGAATTGTAAATGAGGCTTGTGAAGAAGTTTGCTATTTGTGCGGCGAGTGCCTGCCACCTACTTGTACTGATGACTATAAGAACGATGATTGGGAGACCATCTGGGAAAGATAATTATCCTGCTGTTCTAAGAATTTCCATTTTTATTATCACCGTGGTTTGGTTTCGTTAAAAGACACAGCGAAGAGCGTACTTTTTTAACCACGGTGTTTTTTTTATTAAATGAATTGAATTCACCGCAAAGTCGCTAAGGTTTGCAACGTACACTTCTAAAGGTATTAAACTTTGCGCCGTTGCGGTGAATAACACGATTGGTGGAACATCAATGTCTACTACTCTACAATAGATCCATCCAGGTCTGTCTTATACGAGCCCCTTAGACTGCCTGGATGATATCATACTGCGTCAGTATCTGCATACTCCCAGACTTTGTTTGTACCAAAACCGCAGGGATTTTTTTATCTAAATAATGACTCAACTGGCGAGAAGGCATATCCGCTTTCACCACTGGGAAAGCTTCTCCCATGATGTCTTTGATGAGGCGATCATTATTCGTCGTTGGATTTTCAAGAAGGAAAGAAAGTATTTTTGTTTCCGTTATAGAACCTACGATGTTCTCTTCTTCCATGACCGGCATCTGAGAAATGTCATTAGACTTCATCATATCAAAAGTACTTTTCACTGTATCTGTCGTTTTTACAGCATGGAAAGTTTTGTCCGTTTTTTTATTTAAGATGTCTTCCACTTTCAACTCTGTGTCTAGGAAACCTCTGTCGCGCATCCAGTCGTCATTGTATATTTTTCCAACGTAGCGACTGCCGTGATCGTGAATCACAACCACTACCACATCATCTGCTGTCAACTGATCTTTCAATTGCTCTAGACCTGCAAAAGCAGAACCCGCAGAGTAGCCCAATAACATTCCTTCTTCTCTAGCCAAACGTCGGCACATCACCGCTCCATCCTTGTCTGATACTTTTTCGAAGTGATCGATGACAGAGAAATCTACGTTCTTCGGAAGAATATCTTCGCCAATTCCCTCAGTGATGTAAGGATAAATTTCTTTCTCATCGAACTCTCCTGTTTCATGGTATTTTTTGAAAACAGAACCATAGGTATCGATGCCCCAGATTTTAATATTTGGATTTTTTTCCTTTAGGTATTTGCCTGTTCCTGAGATGGTCCCTCCAGTTCCTACGCCTACGATCATGTGTGTGATCTTTCCTTCCGTCTGCTCCCAGATCTCAGGGCCGGTACTTTCGTAATGCGCTTTTCTGTTGGAAAGGTTGTCGTATTGGTTGACCCAAAAAGAGTTTGGAATTTCGTTGCTTAGTCGTTCTGCCACAGAGTAGTAAGAACGTGGATCATCCGGCGTCACGTTAGTTGGACAGACGATTACTTCCGAACCCATTGCGCGAAGCATGTCAAATTTCTCTTTGGATTGTTTGTCAGAGGAAGTGAAGATGGTTTTATATCCTTTTACGCAAGCGGCTAGTGCCAGTCCCATACCTGTATTTCCAGAGGTACATTCTATGATGGTTCCGCCAGGTTTGATGTCGCCATTTTTTTCTGCGTCTTCCAACATCTTCAGCGCCATTCGATCTTTGATGGAATGACCAGGGTTGACGGTTTCAAATTTGACGAGAACTAGTGCTGGGTTTCCCTCAGCTACTTTGTTTATTTTAATCAAAGGGGTGTTTCCAATAGTTTCCAGAACATTATTATAATACTTCATCGCAATTATTGTGGGTGATTTTTATAATGGAGCGTTTCAACTTCCAGCTATCTGTTACGTACATTTTAACCGTATGTTTTTATCTAAGGTATTTCATCTTCACAAAAAAGCGGGCATCTTTTCCGCCCAACAATTTTGCAACTCTAGTGGAAACTACCACCACCACATCATCTGAATAAATAGCCTCTGGTATTCTTGCAATCACTTTTGCATAAACCGTTCGCTTCAACATCGGGTTTTTTATTTCGATGATAGATCCGACAGGAGCTTTCCGATGCATAGCATAAAGATCTACGGATTTGACGCCATCTTTCTGCCAGTAGGCCACGCCTTTTTGTTTGTACTCTCTTTTATTTTCAGCCGCTCTAGCGTAGCGCTTACCTAGAAGTAGGTTCTTTTTATCCACTGGGCCACCTTTGATTTTTCTATCAGTAGCGGCAATTCCTTTTCTACTCAACCAACCAATGTGCAACACCTGACCGAGACTCAATGTGTTATCCTCCAATTGATTCATGGTTGCCAAAAGTCCCATCGGTATTCCGAAATAGTTTTTTGACAACTTATATAAGGTGTCCGATTTTTTGACGACATAGCAAACGACCATATAATCATTCGGGTTGTGTCCCTGTGGTATTTGCATCAAAATGGAGCGTGTCGGGATGGGTATATTTATTTGTACACCTTCCTTATAACTGCTACGATTCAAGCCAGGATTGTAATCGTAAATCTGATTGACGGACATTCCATAGTACTTCGAAAGTGCGTACAAGGTCTGCCCAGGCAATAACTCATGGTCAATTATCTTCTCCTGCAACTCACTGAATTTCACGTAAGTGGTATCACTGTTATTCATATACAAGAGACTGTCCAGCTGGTATTGCCCAAACAAAACCGTGGTCAGAGACAACATCCCAAGTATTAATAATTTCCTCATTAGTATATAGTTTATGTTGCTTTCGCTAAAATTGATAACGAAAAGTGTATTTATAAGTAACTGGTTTGCAACATATTGGCCAATTAATGACCTTTCCAGAACAAAGGTAGAAAAGAACTACGAAAATTAACTTCTTATCATTCGTAAAAAGTCTGATTGATTTGCTTCACATAATCCAGTTTAGTCAGTTGGTTCAGTACTTTTCGCCAGTTCTTTTGATGAGTACTGCCGATGCAGAGCCACTCTCTGTCCGTACAACCGATGCGTCCTCGACCTTTTTTCATAACACGTAGCGATGAATCAATAACTTTAACTGCAGTAGCCTTGCCTTCTGATGCTGGTATACAGAATTCGTAATCAACAGCTACCTGGCCAGTTCCGTTACCGGCTAAGCCATCGTCGTTTATTTTTGATAAATCGAAAGTGATCTTCGGTGAAGGAGGCATCATATCCTTTGATGGCT
This sequence comes from Saprospiraceae bacterium, assembly GCA_045105695.1. Taxonomy (GTDB): domain Bacteria; phylum Bacteroidota; class Bacteroidia; order Chitinophagales; family Saprospiraceae; genus CALGLS01. The sequence goes on from JBGCDT010000297.1 coordinate 8,328, forward strand.
TTGAAGAATTGCAGGAAATCAATAAAGAAAAGGCAAGTAAAATTAAATAGCGCATTGGAGCCTAGGGGTTTTCGGTACGAGATTTAAATTGATTTTCATAAAGCACGTAGACCAAAAGTGAGGTCACGTAAGTATATTGTTATTAAAAACAAACCTATTTCAATCTCTCTTCTTCTTATACCCAAAATATTAAAACTTAGGACAAAGAATATCCTCATTTTCAAAACTACCGATGTATGCCACTGAAAATTCAAAAGCTCCTTGCCCTTGTTGGTAAGTACTCAAGTCGCGCATATTCGCATCAAAGCTAAAGCCCATAGTCACCGGTCCAAGTTCAATACCTACTAAGGCGATGATCGCATCCAGTGCATAAGAATCATCCTCGTTGGTGACTGGCCGAACCCATGAGCCAAAGTGAATAGAATTATTATTGTAATTATTTAACTTGATTCGAATGTTAGTACCAGCGTTCATTTCGATGTGCGGCCCTTGTTGTGCAAACAAAACTCTTGGACTCAAAAACAATTTTTCATTCAACTTAAACATCGCCGCCACCTGAGCAGACAACTGTCTGTACAAATCACTCTCTGGAAATACCACAGGCTGATCTTCCGGGTTTTCATAGAAAGAAACCTTTGGTCTGAAAATATGATGCATGGCTACACCTACATTTAAGTTCAGTTTTTTCTTAGCTATCCGATAATTCAAACCAACATTCAGATCTCCATAGGAGAAATTGTTCTCTGGGAATACCTCATCTGTAGAAAACTGATATCCATCAATGCCATTAAACTGGTCATCAAAAGTCACGTCTTCGTAGTTGATGTTCCGCTGAGATAAGGCTCCCTGAATTCCGAGAGACAAAGATTGTTGTTTGTCATAATCCAAGCCTTTGTGAAAAGCAGCAGATAAGGCAATCTGGTTGGTCGAAAAGTCAAGACCACTCACTTTATCATTGAAAAACAAAAGTCCTACAGCTATTTGATCTTTATATCGGGAATCCATCTCTATATCAAAATTCACATCAGCAGCAGTAGTAAAGGTGACATAAGGATTGTCCAAAACCCCTCTCCACTGATCTCTGTAAATAGACGAAACTCGGTAACGTCCTTGCATAGCCCCAGTAAGTGCCGGATTTAGCGTAAGCGGAGTAGCATAAAACTGAGTGAAATGTTTGTCCTGCGCATCTGCGGATAAGCTACTCAACAGTAAGGCACAAAAGAAAAGTCCAGCGGTGAGTGCAGATTGTAATCGTTGTAACATGGGATAGAATGGATTGTAAATTATTTTCATAAAAATACGTACTTCAAAATTCGGGGCAAAGGTACATTTAGTGCTTGGTTAAACAAAAACTAATACTAAAATGCTCGGGCTATCCTGAAGCATTCTTTAGAAATAGCTCACTGTCTCTGGTTGATGAAGAAACTAACTCCCTTCGACCAGAGTCCTTCACATCTGACTAACAGGATTTTTCAAAAAATCCTACACGACTTACAAACGCCAAGCAGCAAGCAATATTATCCCCTGATTTACAATTAAATATCTGAAATTGGCTATATTGCAAACCCTATTGAGTACTGTCAACAATCATGCAAAGAAGGGATAACAAACTACACCATACTACACAATGAATTACGGAATTTGCCCACTCAGCGTCGTACCCATACGCAGCTCCGCTTCTGACAAAAGCGAAATGGTTTCTCAGCTCCTCTTTGGCGAAACCGTGGAAATCCTTGAAACCAAAGGTAGTTGGATTCGCGTCCGCTGCACCTGGGATAATTACCTCGGCTGGGCAGACAAGCAACAAATCAAACCACTCCCCTTCTCTGACCTCGAACGCTATCAACATAATTTTGCTTACAGCCTCGAACTCGTACAAGGCGCGATGGGCAATGGTCATGTCCTACCCATTACGATTGGGGCGACTTTGCCAGAATTCGATGGCATGCACTTCCGATTGAATGGCAGCAGTTTTACCTTCAGCGGCCAGGCCATTACGCCAAAGGAAACGCAACTCAGTACCGCGCTCATTTTGAAAATCGCCAGACGTTATTTGTACGCGCCTTACCTCTGGGGCGGTCGTTCACCGATGGGGATTGACTGCAGTGGCTTTACGCAAATCGTTTTTAAAATGGCGGGAGTAGCCATTCCTAGAGATGCTTCTCAGCAGGTTCACATCGGAGAGATGGTTGATTTTAATGAGCAGGCACAGGCGGGCGATCTTGC
>JBGCDT010000298.1:0-6935 GCA_045105695.1 Saprospiraceae bacterium
AAAAGGATTTCTGCAAATTTGCAGAAATCCTTTTCTATTTAATATAGCTGGGTGAAATACTATCTATCCTTGTTTAACCACTTTTCTAATCACCACTTCTTCATCCGTTGCAATTTGGATCATATACATTCCAGCAGGGAGTTCAGGTTGAACGAATTGTATGTTATGTTGACCTACTCCGAGGTTGTCCAACTCCTGTATCTGAATCAACTGTCCATTGGTATTTACCAATCTTACAGAAACGTTAGATTGTTTTTGTAATTCAAAGTCCAGTTGAATTCTATCTGTAAATGGATTTGGATATACATTCAATGTCGTGATATTGTCAGAGCTATAGAGGTCTTCAGTACTGGAGACACAAGCGGTCTTAAAGAAGAAGCTTTCCGTATTATCACTAAAGTCCTGAGGACATACAGAGCGTACTTGATATTCGTAATCTGTACAAATCGTCAAACCAGAAGCATAGAAAGCTGGCTGATTCGTACTAAATTCCATCCAGTCGTCAGTATCTACTTCCTTAAAGCGGACGATGTATCCAATTGCATTTTCATATTGATCTGCCTCCCAGATGAAGTTTACACTACCGGCCTGAACATTAGTCGTATCCACATTGAGCGGTTGTAAACAAGGTAGCACTGTAGGTAGAACCGTAACACAGTAATCTTCAACTTCTCCAAAGCCAAACGTTTCGCAGGACTCTGCAAGAATTCCTTCTTTCATAGAGATTCGCATTTTTGTCAAACCAAATTCTACATCACTCGGAATAGTCACTGTAGTCATTTGAATATCTGTAGATGCAGCAGCCTCGAAGATGATTTCTGTATCATTGTCAAATACGCCATCTTGATTGAAATCAATCCAAACTCTCCAGCCTACGTTAAACATGAAACCTGGCCACTCAGGAGTGAGGACCATGTTGTAGCTACTATCAGGTCTGACCACTAAACCAAAGTCATCTGCAAAATCGATGTATCCACCATTATTACCAGATACGTTGTCTAAATCGCCAAAAACGACAGAACCTATAAAGTCATCGTTAGAGTTATTGGCAGTCGTTTCACAATAAGCGAAATCAAAACAAGCTCCACAACCAAAGGTGCGAACCATATAGCTGCTAGACCATCCTGACATATCGTTTCCACAAATAGTTCTGATCTGGAATTCGTACTCATTACATTCTTCTAAGCCCAATAATTCATAAGTGTTACCAGTAATACCTGTGAGTTCTGTCCATGTCGTAGTACCTATTTCTCTGTATCGAATCGTGAAGCTTTCAGCAGACAAACCTTCTTCCCAACCTATTACGATAGACTCTCCAATATTGTCAATAACTGCAGTCTCTAAAGGAAGGTAACAACCCGTTCCTTCTGTGATTTCAATACAGTAGTCCTCCGCTTCTCCATTCAAAAATGCAATGCAAGGATCTGTTGGTTGATCATTGAAGTTATTGTTTTGTACAATAACTCTCATTCGACTGCTACCAACAACAGCGGTTGGTGGTACTGGAAAGTTTTGCGTGTAGGAAAGATCAGTTAGATTTTCTCCACTATTCATTATCATTTCAAAAGGATCATCAAAATCTCCATCAGCGTTAAAATCTATGTATGCAGCGTACCACTGGGTGTTGTTGTAACCTGTATTGATAACTGTAGTCGTTATGTCATAGAATAAACCTTGTTCCAAACTAGTGACTATTGGGCCTGTATAATCGCCATAACCATTGTCATCACCAGTAGTGCTGTTCATTGTATTTAATGTAATATTTTCGATATGAGCATTGAAAGTATTTGCGTCTTCGATTTCACAATAGGTAAGGTCTAAGCAATTTCCACATCCGAAAGTCAGGAAGCTGATTGTGTTTGACCAAATAGTCATATCACCTCCTTCACAAATGGTCTGAATCTGAAATTCGTAGATAGCACATTCTTCCAAGCCAGTCAATTCAGCGGAGTTACCAGTGAAACCAGGAACCTCTGTCCAAGTCGTGGAACCTGCCAATCTGTAGCGAATAGTAAAACTTTCTGCATCTAAGCCAGTTTCCCAACCAACAGTTACGGTTGATCCTTGATTGTCAACGATGGCTGTTTCTAAAGGAAGGTAACAACCTGTACCTTCTGTAATTTCTATACAGTAATCTTCTACTTCACCATTTAAGAACTGAACACAAGGGTCAGTTGGCAGATCGTTGAAGTTATTATTTTGAACCATTACACGCAGTCTACTTGATCCTACTACAGCTGTAGGTGGAACGGTAAAGGTCTGCGTATATGATAGATCTTCTAGGTTATCTCCACTGTTCATTATCAATTCGAAAGGATCGTCAAAATCACCATCAGCATTGAAATCAATGTAAGCAGCATACCACTGATCATCGTTGTAGCCTAAATTTATTACTGTTGTGGTTATATCATAGAATAAACCTTGCTCTATAGAAGTAACCGTCGGGCCAGTATAATCACCATAGCCTTCATCATCACCAGTAGTGCTATTCATTGTATTCAATGTTACATTCTCAATATGAGCGTTGAATGTATTTGCATTATCAATTGTACAATAATTGAAATCTAAGCAATTACCACAACCAAAAGTTAAGAACTCTGTACTGAAGCTGAAATCAGAACTTAATCCACCTCCACATACAGTCTCAATCTGTGCTTCGTAGATCGTACAACCTTCCAAAGGTAAAGTGATGCTAATATCTGTTGTCGTTAGTTCCATCCAATCAGTAGTTCCAACTTCGCGGAAACGAATCGTATAACTTTCAGCATCATCCACCATTAGCCAAGAGGCAAGGGCGTCGGAGTCTGTTATGTCAGAAATAGTAAGTGGCGTTTGGTAACAACCGTTACCTTCTAGAATATTTACACAATAGTCCTCTGTTTCACCGTCATCGAATTGCATTGGTTCACAAGGGCCAGAAGCATTTAGGTAACTCATCATAACCCGCATGGTCGTCGGACCTGGAGTTGCGTTGATCGGCACTAAGAACGTACCTGAAACAGGAGTCGTTGTGCCACCTGAGAGATATACTTCTTCTCCTGCATCCTCAAAGTCTCCATCATTGTTGAAATCTATCCAGATCTGAAAGACTTCGGTAAAAGAACCTCCTGGATAACCTGGAGCACAAGTGAAAGGAACCGTTTGTCCCAATGTAATGTCCGTAGTTAGATTGGTATAGTCGGCATATCCGCCATCATCACCAGTAACGTTATTTATTGCGCCCATTTCAAAACTTTCCATCCATTCTAGACCAGAGTCACCTGCTACGGTACAGTAGGTCTGTCCATTACATTGAGCGGAGAGTGTTTGTTGAAATATTAAGCTGAATAGCAAAAAAGCGAGGGTAACATTCAATTTCATATAAAATAATTTAATGGATAATGGAAATGACATAGTGCGGTTCAAAGGTAATTTAATGGTTTAAAAGAACTCAATTTTTTGCCTAAAAATCCGGTAATTGCTACTCGTGAGTCAATAAACTGACATTCAGAAGCAAAGAATCTTGATTTGAGGTCTAGAACTATGGTTATCAAGAGGTTAAATTTGGCTTTCCTTTTTACTATATGCCACTAAATTTGGGGCATTCTGATAATTTGGTGTAATTTTATCTTCTGTGATATGAAGATTACTTCTTATGTCAAAGTCATCAAAGGTTCGTTCTCGTTCTGAAAATTTACTAACAGTGCATAATATTCTCGTTTTCAGGACATTAATATAAATGGTAATTCGACACTTCCTCTTTAGTTGTCTTATTTTATGCCAATAATCTTAGGAGACTTCACATAAATAATCTAATGTCTCAGAGACGCAAACATACTTTCTGTTTTACTTAGAAAACTCAATATCTGGTTAATTATGAAACACAAATTCACCTTATTTACGCTGATGCTGGTCTTTTGTTTTTCTGCTTCCTTAACGGCTCAGAAAAACCCTACGCTACAGCAAGCCAACAAAGAATTCGATTTACACGCGTACAACCTTGCCATCAAATCCTACCGAAAGGTATTGGAAAAAGACCCTGATAATGCCATCGCTTACGCTGGTGTTGCCGATTGCTATCGCTTACTCAACCGAATGACAGAGGCGGCTGATTGGTACAAAAAGGCACTCCAACTACCTGATGTAGATCCAACAACCCTTTACCACTACGGAATTACACTTATGGCCTTGGGCGAATATGAACGAGCTTCTGAATGGTTGCTGGTTTATGCTGAAGGTCAACCTGCTTATGGAAATCATTTTGCGGAAAGCTGCGACTTTGCCATTTCCCTAAGAGGGATGCCTGCTTTGTACAGAGTCAAAAAAGAATTTGTAAACACAGAAGCTAGTGACTTTGGTCCTGCTTTTTTCAAAGGAAATGTTGTCTATTCTTCTGCCAGAACAGACATGGTTAGAAAAATGGAAAAAGACCACAACAACTGGAACGGAGCGGCTAAAAACCAATTATTCATTAGCGGGCTGGATGCCAATGGCTTCCTTACTAAACCTGATTTTCTACAAAGTGATCTGCAAAATGCTTACAATGAAGGCCTCATTTCTTATTCTAAAGATGGTAACTGGGTAGCTTTCACTAAAAATAATTTCATAAACGGTACTCGGCAAATTCCTGCGGCTGGCCTGGGTGGTAGTCTTTTCATAGCTACCGCTAAAGCAGACGGTAGCTGGAATGAAGCTAAGCCTTTTCCACACAACGGCAGCGGCTATTCCTCCGTTTTCCCATACTTATCAGAGGATGGGCAGAAGCTCTATTTTTCTTCTAATCGCCCAGATGGCTATGGCGGATTTGATCTTTATGTATCCTATAGAATCGGAGCGACCTGGACGAGTCCTGAGAATCTAGGGCCAGTTGTAAATTCGGAAGGAAATGAAATCAGTCCTTACATGGATAATGGTCTCCTTTACTTTGCTTCTGACTGGCATCATGGGGTAGGGGGAATGGATATCTTCAAAGCGGTCAGAGAGGAAGGGCTTTGGAGTAAGGTTTTTCATTTAGGAAACGGAGTGAACTCGCCAGCGGATGATTATGGTTTGATCTATAATGCAAAAGCCAATAAAGGTTATTTTGTTTCTAATAGAAAAGACGGAGCAGGGAACGAAGACATTTACAGCTTGAGCAAAATTTCTGATGATGCGACGATTGTTGTTTCTGATTCCAAAACAGGGCAAATCATTGGAGGAGTTGCTTTGGATTTCACGGCCTGTGGTTCGGAGACTTTCTACACTGATGAAAAAGGAGAATATCGTTTTCAGGTTTTTGATGGTTTACAATGTGATGTGGTGGTGAGCAAACAAGGCTACAAATCTGCCATTATAAAATTAGACGCTGCGAATGCTTCTAATAGTGCTTTTACGGTTGTCCTTGAAGCTGCTCCAAATGCCGCTAACCTATATTCAGGTTTACTTTTTAATAGTAGAGATAATAATCCAGTGAGTGGAGTAGTGGTTAGTGCTCAAGCAAAGGGAAGTGAAGACGTACTCAAAGCGACTTCTGCTTCTAATGGTAGTTATTCGTTAGCACTCAAGCCCAACAGCAGTTATATCGTTCGTTATTCCAAAATGGGCTATTTGGATACACATCAGAAAATAGAGACCGGAACTACTGTCCAAAAAGATATTCTAGGCGTATTGATGTTGAATGCTTCTACCATCAGCCTGAATGAAAAACCAGAGATTGTCACTTCTGGTCCGGTAAATAACAATACTTCTACAAATGCATCCACTACACCTTCCACTATTGATAACAGTACTTCTACAACTACTACTGATATTGTGGAAGAAGAAGATCCTGCTGATAAAATAGTGGTTGATATTATTAATAATCAGACAAAGGTTAACAATACAGATACACCCAAAGCTGAGGACTCGACAACTACAGAAACGGTTAAAACAACAGAGCCACAAGAAGGTTATGCGGTACAAGTTGCAGCACTCGGAGTGAAAGAGAATTTGGTGAAAAAAAGTTACATGCCTCTTAGTGGGATCGGTAATCTATACCACCGGCCAGAAGGAGGAATGAAGAAGGTCCGCGTAGGGATTTACCGATCAAAAGAGGCCGCTGCCCAGGCACGTAAGAGTATTGTTGCGAAAGGATTCTCTTCTGCCTTTGTGGTAAAGGAAAGCGTCTCTAACGAAAATGAAATCAGTGTTTTTGATAGCGCCCCTTCCCTGGAGACTGCTCCTGTTCCGGAAGAGGAAGTAGCTACCACCAAAGGGAATGACGGACCAGAAACAAACGATATTCCAGCTGATTTACCTGTAGATCCTGCCGCCACTGTAGAATCACTGAACTCTGCTTTCATGGTTCGCCTGGCGACTTATAGTAAGCCTGAGTTTTTTGATGGTGATAAAGTAAAGGGCATTGGCAAGGTGGAGCAAAGACTGAAAGGAAATATGACCATCATGCTACTGAGTGGTTTCCCAGATTTGCAAGCGGCGAGAGCGGCTTCTCAGCGAGCAGTGGATCGCGGTTTTTCAGGAGCGCATGTGGTGATGGAGGAGAATGGGCAGTTGATTAAGATTTGATTTTTTAATGAAAATTAAAATGTAAATGTAAATTAAAAAAGTCCCACTGCGAAGATTGAGCAGTGGGACTTTTTTTGGTTATTTAATATTATTGTATGCTGATCTTCGAAGTCTGAACCCGCTCTCCTTTTTCATCATAAATTACAAAAAGGTAAAGTCCCCGTTGCCAATTATCCACATTCAATTCATAACGTATAGTGAATGAATCCTTGTAAAGTACTTTGCCCATCAGATCATAAACTTGAAGGTTATACTGCTGATCGTTTGGACTAAGCAGTTGCATATAACTCGTTGCTGGGTTAGGTGAAATAGAGACCGGATTTGGTCCGTTGTTAATTTTCTGACTTACACCTTCATACCAGCCTTCATCATATCCTAGAGCATACTGATTATTTTCTATTCCTTCGACAATA
>JBGCDT010000299.1:0-4195 GCA_045105695.1 Saprospiraceae bacterium
AACTGTCCTCGATTGATCGACAGATCATTATGCTGAAAAACAGGTTTAGCAAGATGCGCGATGATCAAAGGTCTGGGATCATTGATGATAAGGACGCTCGATTGGAATTGAACAGAATTAATCACGCACTATTAGATTTGGCAGAAAGCATTCCCTCCAAATCAACTAAAAATACAGCCGCTAAAATTTCAAGTACTAAAGAGAAAAAACCAAAGACGCTTCTTTGGGGAATTCTTGCAGGAGGTGCATTAGTACTGATTGGCTTGGTCTGGTTTTTCAATACAAGTCGTTCATCAGAAATAAATCCACAGGATAATAATTTGCCAAGCTCGACGGATTCGTCAGAGCTCGTTAAAAAGGAGGCAGAAAAAAAGCAATTAGAGTATAACTTATTGCTCCATCAGGCGGATTCATTGTATGAAGCTAAGAACTATGAAAAAGCGAAGCAGCTCTATAATCAATTATCAGGTTTAGACATTCAAAATAAGGAACTTATATCCAAAAAATTAAAGTCTTGCCAAGATGAGATAATGATTAATAGATTACTTAAGCAAGGGAAAGAAGAAGAAAGTAAAAATCAATTCAAAAAAGCGCTAAATAAGTATGAAGCTGCTTTATCCATTAAGCCTAAAGACGAGTTATTAATATCTGCAAAAAATAGAGTGACCGCTATTCTCAATAAACCTAAGTTAAAACCTTGGGAGGAAAAATTCATTGGTAAGTATTTGGTCTTGAAAGATGTCTCTTCTAAAAAAATCATGACCGTCAATTCTACAAACAATGCTACAGAGCTTCATCTGGACAAATATAAAAACTCTGCTTATCAATATTTTCGACTAGTCTCTTTGGGAAATGGTCTTTATGCTTTTGAAAGTAAGTTGAGAAGCAGCCAAATTTTAACGACTTCCAGAACGAATTATAATAGTGATCTCGGATATTCAAAACCTGGTCCCTTGTGGATTTATCAGTGGGCTGCTGGAAATAAAAAGCCAGGTGGAAATCAAACCTGGAAACTCAAGCATAAAGGCGGGAATAAATTTCAAATTCAAAACAATCACTCTGAGCTGTACATCGGAGAATCTAAAGGCAAGATTTTTCAATTACCTAAAGGAGAAAGTGAAGTCTGGGAATTCTACTTGGAGGGAGACAGAATTAAATAGCTTAATAAAATATGCAGCTCAACAAACAAAAAATAAAAAACCACATTCGCCAAGGAGAATTCAAATCTGCTTTCCAAGAATTCAAAAACACTGATTTACCTAAGTCTCAAAAAACTGCAATAACACTAATCGAATCAGAGTACAATATGCTGCTGCAGGAAACTGCAAAGGGATTAATCGGCAACGAAGAAAAACAACTTCGGCTAAATAGAATCAACAATAAACTACTCACGCTACTAGATGAAGAAGCGGTAGCAGAAACAATAGGGACAAATAAAAAAATCTTCCCTCTTGTTTTAGGCCTTGGATTTTTATTAGCTCTTGCTTCCTATTTTTTCTTTACTAATCAATCAAATAATAGTTGTCCTTCCTTTAATAAAATCTCCACTAATAAAATTCTACTGATCCCTTTTGAAAACGTAGGTGATGGTGCTTTGGCAAAACCACACTTAATTTTAAGAGATCGAATTGAAGCCTTATCCATCAAAAATAATTTATCCACAAACGTAGAATTGGGAGAATCAATTAAAAATCTAAGCATAAGCAAAGCTCCTGAAGTCGCAAAGAAATGCGGGGCCAATGTAATCATCTGGGGAAAATATTCCAATGACGATGATTCGGTTAGATTGATATTACAGTATCATTTTTTGGATTTTCCTGATTGGTCAAAATATGATGACTTAGTGGTACTAAAAGATGTTACTGGAATACAACAAGGAACGATGTCTAAAAAACTAGAAGATTCGATTATGTCGCTTTGCAGCGTGATTGCAATAAGACAAGGGAAAAAAGAGCTGACAAAAAAATGGCTGGGCGAAGTAGAAGAAAAAGAAGCCTTGGATCTAAGACTTGCGAAGATATTGGATGACAAATAGGATGTTAAAGAATCCTAATTTAGCAATCAAATAGCTACAGCTACTAAAAAAACCGTTGAAAAAATGAACATCACCCACTTACCAAAAGATCTTAAAATAGATACTTCTGCACCTGTTCAACTTTTCGACTACAGAAATCCAGTAAACATTCAAAAGACAAAAATCAATTTATCTAAGAATACCATCAGTTTTCTAAGGACGGGAGTGAAAGAGGTTTTTGGTGATGACAAAACCGCCCATATAAACGCCCAGCAATTTTTAATCATGAAATCTGGTCATCGATTAATGACTGAAAAAATTTCTGATGAGAACAGAATCTATCGGAGTATGCTACTCTTTTTTGATGACGCAGAGGCTATTCAGTTTTTAGAAAAACATCAACTCTATAAAGCAGTAAAAAAAAGTAAAAAATCATTTTATATCTTCAAGTACGATGAATACATCAGTGGATTCGTTAAGAGTTTAGAAGGCATTCTCCGTCTTCCAAAAAACGCTCAACAGAAAATGCTAAAAACTAAGTTTGAAGAAATCATGCTCTATTTGACTCATCAAAATGGACCAGGTTTCTTGAATACGATTGTACAAAGTGTAGACGACAAAGTAAGTCGATTGATTCAAATTGTTGACAATAATAAGTTGACAAAACTCAGTTTAGAAGAACTTGCATTCCTAAGCAAAATGAGCGTTTCTACTTTCAAAAGGGAATTCAAAAATCAGTATCAACAAACACCAATGAAATGGTTCAACGACCAAAGATTACAACACACCGCACTGTTATTAAAGACCAACAGAAAGCGTCCTATCGAGTTGTACGAAGAAGCTGGCTATGAAAACTTCTCCAACTTCATCCAGGCTTTCAAGAAGAAATTTGGCACTACTCCTAAAGATTACCAAAATCAGTCTTGAACATTTTTAAATACTTTTTGAACCTTATTCATTAACAGCAGCGCGCATATTCCCCTCACCTTTGCAGTATTCTTTTAAACCTAAAATTGAATACCATGCAAAAGTTATTTATGCTCACCATCAGTTTATTATTTCTTACAATTGGCCTCTGTGCTCAAGACTCCTTTACTTTGAAAAGTGAGACCTTAGGAGGCAATGCAACAATCACGGAGGAGTTCAACGGATTTGGTTGTACGGGAAAAAACACCTCTCCACAGCTTTCCTGGTCAAACGCTCCAGAAGGCACCAAGAGCTTCGCAATCACCATGTACGATCCCGACGCACCTACAGGAAGCGGCTGGTGGCACTGGGTCGTTTTCGATATTCCAGCAAATGTAAACACATTGTTAGCAGATGCGGGCAATACAAAAAAGGAACTCATGCCAAAGGAAGCCATTCAGAGTATTACGAACTATGGAGCACCTGGCTATGGCGGTCCTTGCCCTCCTGAAGGTCATGGCATCCACCAATATGTCATTACTATTCATGCCTTGAAAACCGATAAACTAGGATTAGACGCCAGCACAAATCCAGCTATCGTTGGTTACTACCTCTGGAATAATACCATTGCAAAAGCGAGTATTATCACCTATTACGAAAGAAAAGAAAAATAAGATATTTTTAATCTGAGTTGCGTAAGCCGTTCCGCAAAAGAATAATTTCTTTAGGAACGGCTTATCTAATACTAAGAACTTATTTCAGAATCCAGCACTTCAATATAAAATTAAAACTTCCTACCTTGCCGCTCTACATCTAAAACTTCAGAGCCTTGAAATATACATCACTCCTTCTTCTCTGCCTTCTTATTTTCACGAACTTCACTTCCTGCAAAAAGAAAGAAAAATCCGGATATCAAGAAACAGAGCTTACCAAACATGTCGTCTGGGAAGGTGAGATGACCATCACTGGAACGCAGAAAGTTGTTCGTGGCAGCTCCATCACTATAAAACCAGGCAGCAAAATCACCTTCGAACCCGCTGCCAAAATTATGTCCTGGGGAGATGTCATCATCAAGGGTACACCAGAGGAGCGCATTCAGTTGATCGCCTTAGATCCAATCAATGAACATCAGATATTACAGGTCTATGGGGAGACGAACAAACTACATGTTCATCATACCGATATTAAAAATGGGTTGACGGTCTCTTACATGACCGACACTCATTTTAAAGATGTCCATTTTTCGAACTCTTATAAACTAGAATGGAACTATGC
>JBGCDT010000300.1:0-3638 GCA_045105695.1 Saprospiraceae bacterium
AAAGCAGTAAAACTTGATTTGAAAACGAAACGAAAAAACATTGCGTACCTCATGGGCGCTGGCGATGGCGTTCCTGAGCAGCTTCGACAAATTGGTTATGAAGTAACTATTATTGGAAGCTCAGATCTTATAACAAAACAATTACAAAAGTACGATGCACTGATTTTGGGTATACGTGCATACAATGTTATAGAAACGATTCCTTATCGACAAGAAGCCATTTTTGAGTACGCTAAAAACGGCGGGACAGTCATCGTTCAGTACAATACCAATCATCGTTTGCTGGTAGAACAGCCCGGCCCCTACCCTATGCAATTGTCCAGAGATCGAGTCACAAAAGAAGATGCAACAATCAAAATTCTAAAACCAAATCATGAACTCTTGAACTTTCCTAACAATATAACTACAAAAGATTTTGAGAACTGGGTTCAGGAACGCGGCCTCTATTTTCCTTCAGAATGGGATGCGCAATATGAGACGCTATTAAGTTGTCATGATCCAAATGAATCTGCTAAAACAAGTGGTTTGTTGTATACAAAATATGGAGAAGGACATTTTATTTATACGGGGTATTCTTTCTTTAGGCAATTGCCCGCTGGAGTTCCCGGGGCCTTTCGTTTGTTTGCGAATTTGATCTCTGTAGGGAAGGAAGATCGACCATAAGTTTCTATCTAATGATAAGTTCCAAAATATAATATTACGATCATGCGACTAGATAATAAACTAAAGACTGTATCTCTCATTAGCTATTTCTCTATAGTTACTTTAATGTTAAATACATTTCCTGTAAATCAGATAGATAGTTCGCTACATTTAGAAGTATCTATTATAGATTTGAGAATCAAGAGTGTGTACTTAATATTTTCTATATCAATATTACTTGTCGGAGTACTACATGTGATTTTTAAAGAGAATGTAAGCCTTGCATCAGTAGCCGTAGCTCATTTGTTCTTTACAATATTGTTAGGCTACTATTCCTTTAGGCATATTGAATATTGCTGCATATCTATGAGCAATTCTAGTAATGAAATGATTATTACAGAAACCTATGCTATTGATAAAGACGCGTTGATAAATAAAGTAAAAATATGGTTAGGAACGTTAAATTTCAAAGTGGTTTTAGCCCTTTTAAATCCTATTTTTTTGATAGTATTTCTAATGAATAAAACCAATAGAAATTCAATAGCTACTCCAGAATCATTTTCCAATCCAAAATAATATGCCCATAAAAAATCAATGGCTATATATTTTTCTCCTGCTCTTAGCCATTAATTTGTTTTTATTCAATGGTCAGATCACCTTGTGGGATGAGGATGAAGCGGCATATGCTGGTTTTGCAAGCACTATGTTAGAAAGTGGGAATTGGGTGCAGCCAGATTTTCTCTGGTCGCGCATTCATAGAAAAACGCCTTTGCATTTTTGGAATGTGGCTTTGAGTTATAAACTCTTTGGAGTGAATGAATGGGCAACACGTTTGTCCTCTGTTCTTTCGCTTTTACTGACTTGTTTTTTGACGTGGCGCTGGGGGCGTTCTGTCTTTGGAGAAAGCGTTTCAAGGTGGGCTGCTATCGTTTTGGCTACAACGCTGATTGTTCCGCTTACTGGAAAGGTAGCTCTGACAGATGCGACGCTGCTACTTTTCCAAACCTCAGCAGTGCTAAGTTTATTCAATTTTTTGAAAACACCACATTGGAAGTGGAACCTAACTTTTTGGCTCAGCATGTCGCTTGGTGTATTGACGAAAGGACCATTGATTATTATTCTCTGTGGAGGGCTTTGGCTTTTTCTGCTGGCCTTTCATCCTTCACGTAAAACTCTTGTTAGGTTACACCCTTGGTTCTTTGGAATTCTGGCTCTACTTCCTACAGCGCTGTGGATGAATTGCTCTTGGCAACAAGACAATGGCGAGTTGGTTACTTTTCTTTATGATTGGTATATCGCTCAGCGCGTGGGTGGTTCCGTGCTTGGGCAAACGGGAATACCAGGTTATCATTTGGTGATTTTAATAATTGCCTTTTTGCCGTGGTTGGCTTTTTTTGTTCCTGCAATGATTCATCAGTTTCGGAATTTCTTTAGTAAGGAAAATAATCATTTGCTACTTAGTGGATGGTTGATTTTTGGATGGTTGTTTTTTGAGTTGATGAGTAGTAAGTTGCCTTCTTATGCTTTGGGAGCGCATCCGGCAGTGGCGTTTTTGATTGGTTATCAAGTAGTTAAGTTCTTTGAAGGTACAGAAAGGGCTGTCACTCCTGTAATGACTGCAAGTTGGATTTTTAGCTTATTTATAATGCTAGTGCTTGCCATCGGACTTCCGATTGGTATTCATCAGTTTTTCAAATCAGAATTATTACCTGCTTATTTTATTTTTTCAGCAGTTGTAATACTATTGTTAGGAATTCAGATTTATTGCTTTCGCAAAAAGAGGTA
Organism: Saprospiraceae bacterium; assembly: GCA_045105695.1. Classification (GTDB taxonomy): domain Bacteria; phylum Bacteroidota; class Bacteroidia; order Chitinophagales; family Saprospiraceae; genus CALGLS01. The sequence continues at coordinate 2,428 of JBGCDT010000300.1, forward strand.
CTCCGCTTTTGTTTACTCACTTGCGGGTACAGGCTGGGGGATTTTATTTCTAATTATAAGTTGTTTAGTACCCATTGTGGAAGAAAGTCCGATGAAATCTCTTTCCCAAGTTGCGAGTATTGCGAATCAAAAAGCTATCGAACAAAATGTCAATCATGATGACATAGTTGTGATCTTCTCCGACCTTGGAAATAAGATGACAAAAGTAAGTTTGCCTTTTTACATCAGTCGATATTTCAAAAGGTACGGTACTCGTCCAAAGGATAAAGCACTTCAAGCTTACCTCAAAAAAGATCCTTTTATTTTGATTGTCAATGAAGAAGTATTGGAATACTTAGGAGAAGAGCTGAATCAAAAAGGAAGATCTTTAGAAGGTGTTCAGCGTATAGCATGGTGGAGTACGGACGATAAATTAAGGAGCCATGATTACTATGTTTTGTCAAATTTCTAAATAACTTAACTTTTGAACTAAGTGACTATCGAAAAATTTTATCATCTTTAGGAATAGTTCTGAATATGCCTACCAAGGTTTTATTCCTAATGGGCTTTCCCTACAGCAAAAAATCACCATTCAAAAATGAAAATTAAAATTACACTCACTCTCTTGTTCTTCGCTATTTTAGTCAGTTCGACCTATAGCCAGTCTGTAAAAACAGATACCTTTTATAGAGCAGCAGGAATTGACGCGACCTTCATTAATAATTTCCTTCCCTTTGACAATACAATTGGTTCTAGAGGGAAATACCTCTTTCATTATATCAAATTCAAGAAAACTGGAAAGTTCACCCGACATGCTTTTGACATAGATATATTCGGAAGGTTCGAAAATAACGAATCAGATATCGACAGAGATGATGCCCGTTTCAATATTGATTATAAAATCAGCAGAGGTAAAAAAAGACGAGTTTTTAAGAGAGGCTATATCTGGTATGGGACTGAAGCAGCCGTAGATTATTTTTTAAATCAAAGAGCTGTTATTGATCCAAATGATCCAGATGGAGAAAGTTTTAACACAAATCTGGATCAAACTATTTCAGCCTCAATTGGCCCTTTTTTGGGACTTGAGTTTAAGTTGTCTAAGCGAGTAAGTATCTATACAGAAGCAGGTATTTTTCTGAACTTTGTTTACGGAATTGATAGTTTTGATTCTGAGTTTACTCCAGAAAATAATTTTAGAGATACTTCTATCTCAGTAAGAGATCAATTTAACC
>JBGCDT010000301.1:0-3721 GCA_045105695.1 Saprospiraceae bacterium
ATTCAATTATCTTTTTAGCAATGTCTTTGTAGTGCATTCAAGTAATTTTTACTTGCCAACTTCTTACTAACGACAAGTATATAGATCGGCTGACCGCTAGAGAAGCTGATCTGATAAACCAGTGTGTTCTATGGCGTTTTATTCATTTCTCAATTTCGAGTATCTGTGTTCATCACAAATTTTACCGTTTTTAATTACATTATTTCGAAATATTCCTTCCTTTTTATATCCATTTTTTTCGAGCGCTTTCATTGATGCAGTATTAAATTCAAAGACTCCTGTATGAATCCTTTCGAGTTGAAGTTCTTCAAATCCGTATTTTGTAATCAGCTCAATAGCTTTTGTAGCAATCCCTTTCCCCCAATAATCTTCACCCAACCAATAACCGATTTCAGCTGTTAATCTATACACGTCATTTTGCAATACTAACCCAATAACTCCAGTTAATTCACCTTCTTGAGTAATTATCCCAAAAGTTTGTGCTGGTTTTTCTTTTTCTATCAATCGTATAAAAAACGCTGCATCTTTTTCTTGATAGGGGAATGGAATATAATCTCTTAGATTATCCCAAACTTTCTTATTATTCGCAAGCTTTGCAATTTGATAAATATCACTTTGGTTTAATCTTCTTAACTGGATCACTTTCATTATTTGCTTTTTCTTTTCAATACCATAAAATTCCGTAGCGAAACATTAATCAAAGTCACCCTCCTGAGCTATGGATATAGAGCTCTTCTTAGACATTGGCATTCATTTCTCCATATTGTAAAGTTTTTATTTCAATCTATTCTCGTTTTCTACCTGCTTCTTATCTTCTTTTTCCATTCCAGTTCTACTTAAGACTTCAACGATAAAATCTGTTTTCCCATCTATATATGAATCGATATCGTAGGGATACTTTTTTGTAAGTTCTAGTTTTAAATTCCCATATTCCTTAACTTTTTCTGGATGATTCCTCATGTAATCTCGAAAATTCAAATGATTTTGTAGTCCAATACTATCCTTTCGACAAACATATAAATGATGCTCAAACCATTCTTTATTTGTACCTGTAGCTGGTGTTTTTGTATCAGTCTTTTTAAACGCTTCTCTTCCCGTAATTCCTAAGTCTCCAACATGATTATACCCTAATTTACTTAGTTTCTCAATCACTTTTTCAATTAACAAGTCATCTTCTAGGATTATATCCAAATCAATAATTGGCTTTGCTTTTAATCCTAGAATAGAGGTACTCCCGACATGTTCAATTTCGATAGATTCCCTATCTATGGATTTAATCAATACAGATTTAAGCTCTTCAAATTGATCCTTCCATATTGGGTCATAATCTACAACTACAATTTTGTTTCTCATGTTGATCACCTTTAATCAATCGTTTTGTTTTCTATACCGAATTCTCCAATTTTGTTTTACCAAATGGTAATTATCAAGTAATATGTGATACTCTTTATTCTTCATCTAACGCTCGGTGCAAACGATGGTGGCGCGTTTAGCGACACTAGCCGTTTTGCACTTTATTAGGCACTGGCTTCTTAATTATTTCATATTTTCTAATTCTCTGATTAAATCAGAAATTTCATTCTGGCTTTGATTCACTCTTTTTTTATGTATAATATATCCAACTATAAAAATTAGAATAGTAGAAAGGTGAATGAAAACTCTATTTTGAGAATTGAAATCAAAATTAAAAATTGTACCCTTTTCATATAGCCCTAATAGTGCTGAATTCAATCCAAGAGTTGCTAAAAGTAAGAATATCAATAAGTAATTTGTGTTGAATGTCATTTTTTCTTGTAATTTCTTTATAAATTTTCGATTGTTAAGTTCAGCTTCATTCGTAATTAAATTATACTTCCCTTTTAAATTAGGAAAGAATTTTACTCCAATTGCCAACAATATTAAGATATATGCTATCAAATAAAATTTCTCCCCAAATAATTCTACGGGACGTAAAATTGATGTAATTACAAGAACAGCAAAAATAAAGATTAAAGTGATTCTTTGTCTTTTTGCTTTTTTCTCTATAGTGTTTAAGCGACTAATTATGTTATTTAATTGCATAGGTTTTGATTTTTGTTGTTTCCAAATTGATTGCCATTTAATTAAATTATCTTCCATGATTAATTAAGTTTTTTTGTTAGTATTTTTTTTAGCCTATTGATTCTTACACCAACGTTTGAAATACTTATTCCTGTAACTTCAGCTATATCCAAATAACTACAATTATCTAGTAATAAGCTTATAATAATTTTGTCAATTTCCTTCAATGTTGAAATGGCTTGATACAACTTATTCACTTTATCTTGGCTATAAAAAGACTTACTTTCCAAAGCTTCATTTCTTAAAGTTTCGATCCTTAAATTACTATCAATTCTTTTTTTTGATTTTGTATTTCTATTTGCGAAGTGAAGTGCAGTATTAGTAGCAATTCTATAAATCCAAGTGTTTATATTACTTTCTTTTCTAAAGCTATCCAGGTTGTTCCAAACCTTTATTAATATTTCTTGAAATAAGTCATCAGCGTCAGTAGGATTCCCTGTAAAGCCCAAACAAAGTCTATAGATTTTATCTTTTGATTGGTTGTAAATTTGTTTAAAGTGTTGTTCTTTCTTATTCATAGTTATTATGAAAGATATAATTGCTAATTCAATTAGTTAAACATAAAGAAGAATTTCCTTTTAGATCAGCAATCAAAGATTTTATTACACTTTTTCTTAATTATTTTTGAACTTGAATAGGGTAGGATTGATTTAAAGCTAGACGAGAGCTTGTAAAATTTTGATTGTTAATGGATTACGATGTTATTTCACTGATTTTTTTTTGCTTGTGCCTAACACTTCTACATCCACAACCAAGTTACACATACTTCTCTAATACACGAAATTCAAATCTCCACCAGTTACGTATATCTCTCAATATCCGATATATCCACATAAATCTACCAAACCAAATCCCCCTCACCGCCCATGATACTCCATATCAGGAACCACCACCCCAGTCTTCAAATATCGATCAAACCAATCCACCACATCCCGATCCACCTCTGCTTTGAATTCCCTAATCCCATCGTCTCCTCCCTCGAAGATCTTCAACCGATAAGGGATTCTATGCTTCTCAAATTCAAGTGCTAGCCTTAAGGAATTCGTAGATTTAACGCTCCAGTCTGCATTACCGTGAAGCAATAGAATCGGAACATTCTTTGGAAATTGATCTACCCAATAAAGCGCAGAACGTTTTTTTAGTTCGGTCTCTTTATTTTCAAAATAGTTGGGGATCAATTCCGCATAAACGCCAGACCCCATTTCTGGTCGATCTATTTTAGTCAGATCGCTCCTTGCTCCTCCGACAACTGCAGCCCTTATTTTATCCGTTTTTGTCAATGCGATATAGGTCATCATCCCACCTCTACTCCAGCCGTACATTCCGATTCTGCTGGTGTCCGCATCTTCTACTTCCGCTAAAACATCTGGCAAGATTAAAACATCATTCACATCTTTACCGCCGAACTCTTCTCGCCCCTCCCCTCCTGCATTTCATCGATATTGGCTTGCATTGACGACATAACCTTCCTTTGCAATTCGCCCTAGCCACATGGCTCCATGAGCCGCTACTAGGGAACCGAATTTTCTATTCCCTCCCCTATTGCAAATCACACATGGATAGTTTCCAGCTTTCTTTGGTTTGACCATCATCCCTCTGACGTTCAATCCATCGCTCAAAT
>JBGCDT010000302.1:0-14931 GCA_045105695.1 Saprospiraceae bacterium
ACGATGGCATTCTTAGGAATGGACAAATTCAAGTTCTCGATAAGTACCCGATTGTCATAACCTTTATTCAGGTTAGAAATTTCGATAACAGAATCTCCAAGTCTTGGTCCTGGCGGAATGTATAATTCCAGTTTCGCTTCGCGCTCTTTTGTCTCCGCATCGTTCATCGTTTCATAGGCACTTAGACGAGCCTTTCCTTTTGCGCGACGACCTTTTGGCGAAAGCTTAGACCACTCTAATTCTCGCTTCAAAATTTTCTGACGTTTAGATTCTGCTTTTTCTTCTTGAGCTAAACGATTGGATTTTTGTTCCAACCAAGAGCTATAATTACCTTCCCAAGGAATACCTTCTCCTCTGTCCAATTCTAAAATCCAACCAGCTACATTATCTAAGAAATATCTATCGTGAGTCACTGCTATGACCGTTCCCGGAAAGTTTTTTAGAAACTGTTCGAGCCAGTGCACAGACTCTGCATCCAAGTGGTTGGTCGGCTCATCTAATAGTAAGATGTCCGGTTTGCTCAGCAACAAACGACAAAGTGCTACTCTTCTTCTTTCTCCACCTGAAAGCACTTTTACAGAAGCATCGTCTGGTGGGCAACGCAGCGAATCCATCGCGACTTCCAAGGTGTGATCTAAATCCCAGCCACCGAGCTGATCCATTTTTTCCAATAACTCTCCCTGCTCTTCTACCAATTTCATCATGGCATCATCGTCCATCGGTTCTGCTAGTTTTGCAGAAATAGCTTCGTAGGCATTTACGACATCTACAATATGCTGAACGCCTTCCTGCACTACTTCTTTAACTGTTTTGGATTCATCCAATTCAGGTTCTTGTGCGAGGTAACCAATTTTATATTCTTTATCGAAAGTGACTTTCCCTTGATAATTTTCATCAAGGCCTGCTATGATTTTTAGGAGGCTGGATTTACCAGAACCGTTCAAACCAAGTACGCCGATTTTTTCGCCGTAGTAGAAAGAGAGCCAGATGTTTTTTAGAACTGTTTTGCTGGGTGGATAAATTTTGGTAACGCCTTCCATGGCGAAGATTACTTTTTTATCAGACATGTTTGTTTGTTTAAACTGTTAACTTTTGACCGTTAACTATTAACTGCGCTCAATTTTTAAAAGCGACTAATATTTGTAATTGTGGTGAGTATAGTATTTTCTAAGCATGTTTTATCCGAAATCAAAAATCAATAAATTCTAAGTACGCGTTCCTCAAAGTCGAAGGAAGTTAAAAGTTAATAGTCAACAGTTAAAAGTTGAAAACTAACTTAAAAACGCATAAGCAAATGCCGCCACTGCTATGATAAGTCCGTACATAAAAACGCCGTAGCAGATTCGCAGATACTGATATTTTTTAGCCAGTACTACTCCAAGATAGTATAAATCCCTAGTCATAGAGCTATACAGGAAATCGCTATCCTTAATCATCTCCATCATTCCCCAGTGGAAATCATCCATTTTCATATTGTAGAAATTTCCGAAGAACAAGAGGTTGGATTTTTTATTTTCGATGTCTTCTCTAGTGAAAACACCTTCTGTGATTTTTGGACGCGTAGACAAAGTTGCGAAGATCACAGCGAGTAGACAGACCGCCAACAGAATCATGGTTGGAAGAATCAGTTTTTCGTTAGACTCGAAGCGAGGGATGAGTGTCGAAAGCGTAATCGAAATAATGATCGCATTTATACTCAGCATGATGTTGGCCTTGTTGTCGGCTATGCTACTGAGGTTGATGTGTGTCCGGTAAGTAGTTCGATACATGGTTTCGACACCGCGACCAAGATTCAGCTCTCCAAGTTCACTTCCTTTGGCGAAGTTCTTCTTTTTCTTTTTGCTCTTCTTTTTCTTTCCGCTGTTTTGTAGCTCAGGGAAGTTCAGGTTCGGATTCAACTTTTGTAATCGTTTCTTCAAAGACCGAATGTGTTTTTCTTTTTGTTTCCCAAAGAGTCGTTCCGCAGCTTCCGTCAGGTAAGTGTGGCTGTTCATAAACCTCAATTCAAACTCAGTCCATTCTTGTTCAGACATTAATAACTTCTTCGTAAGAACCAGCTCTTGGCGAACTCTTCCACATCGATCCCAGTAGGATGCATTTCCTAAATGAGTGAAATCTGCATCGCGTATGACTTTACCTAAAATTTCGGTTGGATGATTTTCTATTTTAGTAGCTAGTATAGAACGAGTGACTTCCTGGATTCTAACTTCATCATAATTTGATTTTTCCAAAAAATCTCTTGCATACTTAGCACTGCGTTCTTCATGTTGGGCAGCACCTTTATCATAACCTGTGTCATGGAACCAAGCTGCAATCTGAAGCACCTCAAGTTGCTCCTCGGTAAGGTTCATCGCAACCCCAATAGCTCTGACGCCTTCCACTACCTGCTCTGTGTGATCCAGGTCGTGATAGACATAGTCTGTCGATACCTGCTCTGTTATGAAATCACTTACGTGATCTTTAATCCGAGGCAGTAGTTTGTTATCCGAAGGCATAAAGATGAGATATGGGTTTGATGCATAAGTAACTGTACAAATTAAGTTTACTATAAAATGAAAAGTCTTTTGAATCTGAATTTCGTTATAAAGCTCTACCTGGCTACGCCGAGTAGACAGGCTCGTCGATGCTAAGGCATCGCCTGTGTTTTATGCCCCGTCTGGCCGCCGTACAGGCTCATTCATATCCAAAATCCAATTCCATTTCATGTCAACATAATTTTGTCCAATTACTTATGACAAAAGTAATACTCTTTTGCTAAAGGATGTAAAACGGGTTAAATAATCTTAAGGTTCGATACAGCGGAGGAATATATATGAGAAGTGGTCCACCTTGAAATCAGTACAATATATGTTATTACTCATCCATTTTGATGTAAATCAAAACTAGAGTAGCTAATATTTTTTCCTTCTTGCCGAAATACCTATTTTCGCTGTTCGTTAGAAAAAACAGCAGATTGGAACAACTGTCACAACATATCGAAAGTCTTATTTTTACTTCCCAAGGACCTATCACCTTTGCGGAAATAAAGGAGGCATTGGAAGATAGTTTTGAAACTAAATTCAAAAAAACGGAGGTTCAAACTGCTATTGACGATGTACTAGAAAAGTATAAATCAGACGTCTTTTCTTTTGAGATCGTAGAAATCGCAAACGGTTACCAATTCTTCACCAAAGGAGCTTATCATGGTACGGTAGGCAGTCGCTTGAAACTTACTTCTAAGAAACGCCTTTCTAGAGCAGCACTCGAAACCTTAGCTGTAATTGCCTACAAGCAACCCGTCATCAAAAGTGAATGTGAAAAAATCAGAGGTGTAAGCTGCGATTATACCATTCAGAAATTACTAGAAAAGGAATTGATTTCTATTACCGGAAGAGCGGAGACTCCTGGACGACCTCTACTATATGGTACCAGTCAGAAGTTCATGGATTACTTTGGTCTGAAAGACATCAGTGAATTGCCAAAGCCGAAGGACTTCCAACTACCAGATCAAGAAATCGGAGATGCTGCGCCAATCGAAGAGCTTAGTGAAGAACAAAGAGCGGAAAAGACAATCGCTCTGGAAGAAATGACAGATCAAGTAGCTGCTGCTATCCTAGGCGAAGAGTTTTTCCCAACCGAAGAAAGCGAAGAAGAGGCAATCGCAGATGAGGATGTAACAGCTTTGGATGAGGAGAATGCAGCTGAGGCTGCTATAGACGACGAACCAAAAGATACTCCTTCTGAAGAAGTTCCACCAGTTCTTGAAGATACAGAAGTACATATTGAATTTGAAAAGCAATATGACTACGAAGAGGAGGTAGAAGTTTCTGATTTCACAGGAGAAACGGTTACGACTATGTCTCCTGAGGAAGAAGCTGCTTTGCTTGCGGAAGATGCGAAGCTGGAGGAAGAGGAAGAACCTTCTGAAGAAATAGAGGAGGAATTATCTGAGGAAGAAGAGGATGCAATGGCTTTAGAAATAGAAGAGGAGCTGAAAGAAATCATGGAGCAGGAGAATAATGAAAATGAAGAAGATAAAGATAGCGAAGAGGTAAGTGACGAAGCACCTTACTACTTTGCATACGATAATCAAACGGATGCCATTGCTGCGATGGTCGCTGTTTTGCCAAACTCAGATTTTGAAGATGTAGTAGACAACGAAGAGGAAGAGGTAATTGATGAGGTATCTTATGATTTTGTTTATGGAAACCAGACGGACGCTATTGCTTCCATGGTAGACAGTTTACCTAAACTAGATTTTTCTGCTGAAAAAAAATCAGAGAATTCGATCATCGGTGTTTCTGAAAAAGAATTGATTTCTAATCCTCCTATTATTGATAAGATCATTGAAGAGGAAGACACAGTAGAAATAATTGCAGACTCTGAAGTATCCTCCGATACGATAGAAAACTCAGGGAAAAAAAAACTCTGATTGATTCTACAGCAGATGTAGAAAACCTCCCGACTTCAAAGACGGAGAATAAACAACTTACCGAAGAAGCGATTCAGCCATCAGTTGCTGCGCCACCAGTTCCTGGTCAACAAAAAGAAGATTTTTCAGAAAAGGACTATACTACTGTTACTACTTATATCAATCGCTCAGATTACGAAGAGGAGTTACCTACTTCTGTAGAAGTGAATTCAGAGTCGTACATCGTCCCGGAGTATAATCCAGAAATGGAAGCCTACCGAAAGAAACCAAGGGAAATAAAACCTCCCGTAAAAAAGAAAAAACGTAAGAAACGCTCTTTTTTCAAAAGGGTAAAAGATAAAATAACACAGTACTTACGTAAACTTACTTTGGCGGATATTGGTTTTATCGATGAGGAGGATTTATAATTCACTCGTTCAAAATTCAAAAAATAAAAAATGTCAGATAATAAAGATAAACCGCTAGTAAACCGAGTAGCGGCCAGTGGCCTGATAACGATAAACCTAGAAGAGTTTTTTCCAAAAGAAGAACTGGTTGTTTTTGATTTGAAGGATTATCTTTTTATGGAAATGATCTTAAAGGAAAAAGACTTTCGAGCAGCACTCAAGGAACACGACTGGGCGCAGTATGAAGGTAAGAACATGGCTGTCTATTGTTCTGCGGATGCGATCATTCCAGTTTGGGCTTATATGTTAGTAGCAGCTTCTGCGACTCCTTATGCAAATTCTATTTTCCAAGGAGATGAAGAAACTTTCTACAAAGTTGCTTTCCAAAAAGCCCTCGATAAAATAGACGGGAGTGAGTATGACCAAAAGAGAATAGTGATCAAAGGTTGTAGCAATAAACCTGTCCCACCTTCTGCTTATATGGAGTTGACAAGGATCTTACAACCACACGTACAAAGTATGATGTATGGAGAGCCTTGCTCGACGGTACCTGTGTTTAAGCGACCTAGGAAGTTGAAATAAAGAGAAAGGGTGGAAGAGGGTTGAGAGGTAGAAAAGGGTTTCACACGATACGAACACTATACGCGTAATGAGTGAAACCCTTTTTTACCCTTTCCTGCCTTCGTCTCCCTCTTCCACCCTTAAACTTTTTCCCACCCAAACCAGTATAAAGCATTATAGAAATTCAAATATAAAATACGTAGCTTGCGTTTCAGAGTAGAACTGCTCATAAGCAAACATACATACTAACACTGGTGAAATGCCGTCCTCCTCGTGCTTCCCATTAAAATGATAAAACAATGTCTTCCAAGTCCATTTCTTTTTACACCTTGGCCATGGCCGCTTTTTTTTCTGTAGCTATTTTTAGTTCGTACACTGATGAAGAACGTCAGAATACTGACTCTAAAGGAGAGCCTTTTTTGCCGCAAAAAGTAGCGGCTGTCGATTTGGATCGTCCTTTTGATTTTGCAGGGGAAGCTTTGCCAATGGATAATTTCGATGTGCGGGAGCGATTGGATGCGCAGCTTTTGCGAAATGCCTATTATCATTCCAGTACGGTTATGAATATCAAAAGGGCGCAACGGTTTTTTGAAAGAATTGAGAACATTCTAGCAGAACATGATTTGCCTTCTGATCTTAAATATTTAGCTGTTGCGGAAAGTAGTTTGACCAACGCCATCTCTCCGTCTGGTGCGAAAGGCATCTGGCAGTTTATGACAGGGACGGGTAAAGACTATGGTTTGGAAATCAACAAGGAAGTCGATGAGCGCTATCATTTTGAAAAGGCAACTCATGCGGCTTGCAAGTTTTTGAAAAACAAAAAGAATAAATTTGGGTCTTGGACATTAGCCGCTGCGGCTTACAACATGGGCGCCCGCGGACTCTCCAACGAAATGGCTGCTCAAAAAATGGACAACTACTACGACCTCAATCTCAACAGAGAAACAGGTGCTTACGTTTTCCGAATTGTTGCGCTCAAAGAGCTGATGACTAACCCTGAAGCTTTTGGGTTTTACATAGAAGAGGAAGATAAATATCAGCCTTTGGAATTTGTAAATGTAAAAGTGGAAGAGTCTATTCCTAATCTGGGCGACTTTGCGAAATCGCATGGGATCAGTTACCGAATGTTGAAGGTGTACAATCCTTGGTTGATTAGTTCTAAACTGACGGTGAGTAAAGGAAATAGCTATATGGTGAAGATCCCGAAGATGTAAGCTTTTTTAATGAAAATTAAAATGAAAAGGAAAATAAAAAAATGCGCTCTGCTGTGAAGGCAGGCGCATTTTTTCTACCACAATGGACACAAAGTTTTTTCACATCATAAAGAAAAACTTTGTGCTACTTCGTGTCCTTTGTGGTGAAAATCAATAGCAGTAGAAAGAAGCGGAGCAATCAATTCGCCATTTCCGACAAAAACTTAATTCGCATCAACTGTATCTCTTCCATCGTAATATCATCTTCCTGCAATTCTTCAAAAGCCTCATCTACAGAATCCGTATCTGATTCCAGGAAGTATTCATAAATATCTTCGCGGGAATATTCATCTACATTATCTTCTAAATAATAATCAATGTCCAGCTTTGTACCTGAGGCAACGATCATATCCATCTCGTGATACAATTCTTCCATGTCCAAATTATTAGAAGAAGCAATGTCATGCAATGGAATTTTTCGATCTACAGACTGGATGATGTTTACTTTGACTTTTGATTTATTAGCGACTTGTTTGACAACAAAATCAGTAGGTCTTTCAATTTCGTTCTGCTCTACATATTCATGAATCAGTTCAATAAATGGTTTTGCATAACGCAATGCTTTCCCCTTACTGACACCAGTAATACTCGCCATGTCTTCCATTGAAATCGGATACTGCGTAGCCATATCTTCTAAAGAAGGATCTTGGAAAACGACATAAGGAGGAAGGTTGTGCTTCTTAGCAACTTGCCGACGGAGGTCTTTTAGCAATACCATTAAGGTGTCATCCAAAACTGCTGTTTTGCCGGAAGGTTCATAGTCCGCAACACTACCATCATCATAATTATGATTGATTGGAATTTTAATCTCTTGAGGATTCTCCAGGTATTTATGACCAGCAGGAGTGATCTTCAAGAGACCATATTGCTCGATGTCTTTATAAATCAAATTATTAAGCATCGCATGACGATAGATGGAGAACCAGTAATTGTCATCCTGTTCTTTTCCAATGCCATAAGTAGAAAGCTTGTCATGTTTGAAATTCAAGATCTCCTGCGTCTCTTTACCGACCACAAAGTCCACCATGGCTTTTATACCATAGTTTTGGTTCCGTTCCTGAATGGCAAGGATGGCTTGCTTGACTTCCTCTTTAACGGTAATGAGTTCTTTTGGATGACGACAATTGTCGCACATATCACCACAAGTTTCTTGCTTATAGTTTTCACCAAAATAGTGCAGCAAGAAACGACGACGACAAGAAGCTGTTTCTGCATAGGCAGTAATTTCTTGCATCAATTGCGAACCCATTTCGCGTTCAGCCACAGGTTTATCTCTAAGGAATTTCTCCAGACGCTGAATGTCTTTATGCGAGTAGAAAGCAACACATCTTCCCTGCAATCCATCTCTACCTGCACGTCCGGTTTCCTGGTAATAATTTTCTATACTCTTTGGAATGTCATAGTGAATGACGAAGCGTACATCAGGTTTGTCGATCCCCATCCCGAAAGCAATGGTTGCGACAATCACATCCACGTTTTCCATGAGGAAATCATCCTGTGCTTTACTACGCGTTTTGGCATCGAGGCCAGCATGATAAGGAGCTGCTTTGATGTCGTTTACGTTTAGAAATTTTGCAATTTCTGTTGCAGACTTTCTACTCTGTACGTAAATGATTCCAGATTCACCTGGCATTCCTTTTACGATTTTTATAATGCTACGGAGCGTATTTTCTTTTTTGCCTTTTGGCATAATCTGATAGTACAGATTGTCTCTGTTGAAAGAAGAAACAAAACTGTTGACTTCTTCCATGTTGAGGTTCTTGACGATGTCAGATTGTACCTTTGGAGTTGCTGTTGCGGTTAGTGCAATAATCGGAATGGATTTGTCGATGCTGTCGATCATCTCACGGATACGTCGGTACTCTGGTCGGAAATCATGTCCCCATTCAGAAATACAGTGCGCTTCATCGACCGCTACAAAAGAAAGATTGACTTGTTTGAAAAACTCAATGTTCTCTTCCTTAGTTAAGGTTTCAGGAGCGATGAAAAGCAACTTCGTTTTACCAATTGTAATGTCTTCCTTTACCTTACGCATCTGCCCTCTGTTGAGTGAGGAATTCAGGAAGTGGGCTACATCATCGTCGTCGCTATAGCTACGGATGGAGTCCACCTGATTTTTCATTAATGCAATTAAAGGAGAGATGACAATAGCAGTACCTTCCATCATGAGCGCCGGCAATTGATAGCAAAGTGATTTTCCGCCGCCGGTTGGCATTATTACGAAGGTGTCTTTTCTGTCTAGTACGCTTTGTATGATTATCTCCTGGTTTCCTTTGAATTGGTCGAAACCAAAAAAGTTATCAAGAGCGGTGTGTAAGTTTGCAGTGTTTGTAGTTACCATCTTGTTATTTCGATTCTTTTTGTCAAAAAAAGAATATGATGAAAATGTTTAAAAAATTTCCACTCAGTTTTCTCAGAAATGAATAAACCTTGTAGTCTTAAAGTTTAAATGAAAAATCAGGGTGAAAGCAAAAAATGACCACTTTAGTTTTTGTGTTGGTAGTAGGATTGATTTTAAGTGATCTGGTAATAGCATACGTTTTAAAAATAGATATATTGTGCGCTAAATGATCCTAAACTCAAATTCAATGTCAACTTAAAAGTAGTAAAAAAAACCAACAATGATGCGCATTTACTCTAAAAATCGAATGGTCTGGATTTAGACGTAGATTCTTTTTTCGAGTAACAAAAATCAAATGCGCTATTGCAAACAGATTGTCTTTAAATTGCCATACAAGCATTTTAAAGTGTTAATGAAAGTCGGTTTTGCAATGTTAGTTGTAGGTGATTTCAAAAAAGAGGTTTTCAGCTAGGGGGCTGCTTTTTCGAGCCACCAAAAGTAAATATATATTGTGAAAAACAAAAGAAAAATTAAGTCAATTGCGTGTCAAACAATTCATATAGAAACAGATGCCATTCGTGCGCTTGGAGAAGGGATTGATGATGATTTTGTTCGCTGTGTAAATGCCTTGTTTGAATCCAAAGGTCGAGTCGTTGTGACAGGGATAGGTAAATCCGCCATCGTTGCAAAAAAGGTGGTAGCTACTTTTAATTCTACAGGAACACCTTCCGTTTTTATGCACGCTGCGGATGCCATTCACGGAGATTTGGGAATTATCCAAACAGAAGACATCGTACTCTGCATTTCTAAAAGTGGCGAAACTTCTGAGATTAAAGTACTGGTCCCACTGCTGCGAAACTTGGGAAACACAATCATAGGTATGGTGGCTCGAAAGGAAAGTTTTTTAGGACGAAAAGCAGATCATGTGCTAGTGACTCCCGTAGATCGAGAAGCCGATCCAAACAACCTCGCCCCAACCGCAAGCACCACAGCTCAGATGGTCATGGGCGATGTACTGGCTACAACGTTGCTGGCACTCCGTGGGTTTACACCGGCTGATTTTGCGCTCTTTCACCCAGGTGGTTCTTTGGGGAAACAACTGTATTTACGTGTCCATGATATTTCTTCTAACAATGCTATTCCGAAAGTTCTTACAAAGAGTAATCTCAGAGAAACAATAGTGGAGATGACTTCCAAGCGCTTGGGCGTTGCTGTAGTTGTAAATAAAAAAAACAAAATCAAAGGGATTATTACAGATGGTGATTTGCGTAGGATGCTGGAAAAGCAAACGGATATTACTAAGTTAAAAGCAGCAGATATCATGTCGAAAAAGCCGAAGACAATTTCGGAAAACACATTGGCTGTAAAAGCATTGTTAGAAATGCGGGAGTATGGGATCTCTCAGCTGGTGGTGGTTAATGAGGAGGAGGAGTATTCGGGCATCATTCATTTGCATGATTTGGTGAGAGAGGGGTTGATATAGATCTTGAAATTTGTTTAGTTGAAAACCTGATGAAAATAAAAAGTAAGGTGACTCGAAAAAATGTAGTAGTAAAAGTGCAAGGCTTGTTTTTTGTTTTTGTAATAGTATTGTTAGGGATTGGTTGTAGTCAAAATACAGAAGCTCCGAAAGCTGCTTTTTATCATTGGAAAACAAAGTTGAATATCAGTCCGTCAGAGGCTTCTACGATGAATCAAATTGCGGTAAAGAAACTGTATGTCAAGTTTTTTGATTTAGATATAAATAGTAAAAAAGAAGCGACTCCATTAGCCGTTCTTCAATGTCAGGAAAAGTTACAGGATAGCCTTCAAATCATTCCAACGATTTTTATCACAAACCGTACACTCCAAAATACTTCGACTAACAGTTTGCCCAAACTAGCTGAAAAAATACTACTAAAAATAAATAGCATCTGGCCCTCTGTTTCCAATAACCAAATTCAGGAAATTCAATTAGACTGCGACTGGACACCTTCCACTCAGAAAAAATATTTCCAACTACTAACACATTTTCAAAATCATTTAGCGAAAGCAAAAATTGAGAACTGCGAACTAAGTGCAACTATAAGATTGCATCAAATAAAGTACGCTCAAAAAACGGGTGTCCCACCCGTTGATCGTGGCATGTTGATGTTTTACAATATGGATGGTTTGGAAAATCTGAAAACGGAGAATTCCATTCTGAATTTAAAAGTAGCAAAGCAATACTTAAACTCCTCCACGAGTTACGAACTTCCCTTAGATATGGCACTGCCCATTTTTCGCTGGGGCGTTCTCTTCCGAAATGATAAAATGATTAAGTTGATAAATAATTTGGAGGAAGCAGATCTGAGGGACAATACCCGTTTTGAAAAAACAACTAGCAATCATTATATTGTAAAAAAGAGTACCTATCTGAAAGCTTATTACCTTTATGAGGACGACGTCATTCGTTTGGAATCTGTACAGGAAAAGGAACTGGTAGATGCAGCAGAATTTTTAAATAAAATATTTTCAGATTCAAAGAGAACTGATGACGAAGTAACTGTTTCTTTTTATCAATTAGATACTACGATACTGAAGCATTACAGTGACGAAACCTTAGAACAAGTTTTATATGAATTTTCAAAATAAAAATAGTCTGCTACTGCTAATGTCAATCTGCTTTGCTTTGCTTTCGTCAAAAGAAGCAAAGGCTTGCGGACCAATCATGGATGACTTTGAAGGCTATAGTTTTCTAATGCCTAAGTTATTAAAACCCGTTCCTGCCAATGCACCTTTTTTAACAGACTTCAATACATTCTACGATGACTATGTGGGTGCGGCAGAAGCACAAGCGCAAGACAATGTCTCGGAATGGGTAGACATTTTTTGTCAGTCGGTAAGACGAGAAGATGTAGCAAAGGTGATTTATGGTCTTTCTCTCCGTGATATGGAATTGCTGCAAACGGCGACTCAAAGTAAAAATATGCCATTGTCTCCAGAGCTGCGAATGAATAGTTTTGCGAAGCATCTGAAAAAGCATAAGTGTACGGAAACAATGGATTATCTCGTTTTCGCAAAACGTTGTGAGCCACATGTCACGGTGCCTGAAGATAGTTGGAAGTTACCCGCTCGGAATTCTGGAGCAATGAGTGTTCTGATTGAAGAAACGCGTCCTCGTTTTTCAAAAATAAAATCGAACTATCTTCGATTGCGCTATGCTTATCAATTGATTCGGTTGGCGCACTACCAAAAAGATTATCGAAAAGTATTGGCTTTGTATGATGAACTGATGCCACAAATTCGACCAGTGGAAAGTATCATGCACTACTGGATAATGGGACATCGGGCAGGTGCTTTGTATCGCTTGGGCGAAAAAGTGGAGGCGGCTTATTTGTTCTCTTTGGTTTTTATGAATTGCGAAGGGAAGAAAGAATCTGCCTTTCAAAGTTTTCGGATAGAGACGGATGAGGAGTGGGAACAGTGTTATCAATTGTGTAAAACAAATGGAGAGCGAGCAAACCTCTACGCCCTTCGCGCACATGCACAGGAGAGTAAAGCCGTTGAGGAAATGATTAAAATCTATGATCTAAGTCCGCAAGAGGAAAACCTGGAATTGCTATTGGTCAACGAAATTAAAAAACTCGAAAAAGATTTACTCGGTTTAGATTTTAATGATAAAAAAAGAATCAATAAAAAGCTACACAAGCTGCCTCGAAAAAAAGCAGGGGAGTACGTAATTACTTTGCGTGGCTTCGCAAACAAATTGGGGAAAGAAGGAAAAGTTCTGCATCCGAATTTATGGAAAATGGCTGAAGCCTATTTGGAGTTTTTGTCTGGAGATTACTATGCGGCGAGTCGAAGTTTTAGTGCCTTGGAAGGAAAAGTTGAAAATCCAATTTTGGAAAAACAGTTAGAAGTCTGGCAATTGGCACTACGTATTGCTCAGTATGAAAACATAGATCGGGAAGTTGAAGACGAGGTCGCAGAAATAATCAGAGAAAATAAATACTACAAAGAATTTAAAGACTTTCCAGACTACTTGAATGATAAATTAGCTCATGAGTATACTAGAAATAATCGTCCGGGCAAAGCATTCCGAATGCAGTATACGCTTTTCGACTTGAAAGCAAATCCACAATTAAACATTGTAAATGACTTGTTAGAAATTTGTCGAGAGGAAAAACCTACTCGATTTGAACGAGCCATTATTGCAACTTCGGATGGCGGTGTAATAACTAATGACCTTTTGGATATGAACGGAAGTATATTGTTAGGAGCAAGCAAACCGGAGGCCGCGCTAGAGGCTTTTAAGATGTTACCTAGAGATCAGTGGGAGAATATATTGCTTTGGCCGTTTCGAGATTCTTTGTCTGATTGTGTGAATTGCTACCCGGTAGATTCCAGTGCATACTACAGTAAAGTTGGATTGTTAGAAAAGATTTTTGAGTTAGAATATCAGGCGAAAGCAGATTACCAAAATAGCGGAGCTTACTTTTATCAAATCGGATTAGCTTATTACAACATGACTTATTTCGGTACCGCCTGGAAAGCACAAGATTATTTCAGAAGTGGTGCAAACTGGGATTACAGTCGCGATCAGATTTTTCAAAAAGCATTTTTTCCATACGGAAATAGAGAGTTTCACGATTGCTCAAAAGCATTATTCTATTTCGATAAAGCGATTGAATTAGCAATCAATAGGGAAGATGCGGCCAAGGCTTGTTTCATGGCTGCCCGCTGTGAGCAAAAACGTTTCTTCACAAGTAAGGACAGTGACTACAGTTATTATTCTAATCAGGTTCCCGTTCTGCCAGAAGGCTATCGACGACATTATGACTTGTTAATAAACGAATATAACGAAACGGCTTTTTATCAAGAGGCGATTCGGGAGTGCAGTTTTTTTGCGGCTTATGCCAATTGAATTAAAAATTAAAAGTAAAATGTAAATGAAAATTAAAAAGCGACCGTGCTAGCTTGCGTTAGCCAGGTGCTACAGTATCTGTTGCTTGCCTTTTACGGTCTCTGGCCGGTTGATATTCACCGCGACGGCGCGACGCTTTTAATCACCTCCAAAAAGATTTCGTACTCTAATAAGACACAAAGCCGTAAAAGTAAAGAGCTAAGGAATAAGTAAAGCCTCATCTACCTTATCAGCCCCATCCACCTCATCTCCTTTTTCCCCATTACAATTTCCCCCCTTTAATAACTATTTTTGCAACATACACCAGTCCGAGACGGTAAGCTTAATATCAATAAGCGTTTTACGATGAAAGAAAACAGCAACGATCAGCAATCACTAAATCCGGGAGCTTCATTTGTATCTAACATTTTGAAGGCTACGGCTCAGCACGTACTGAATATTTTTAATGAGCAGTACGACTCTCGTTATTTATATCATAGTTATGAACGGACAGTTGGGATTAAGGAGAGAGCGGAAGAAGTTGCGAATGCTTTATCGCTTTCTGATACGGTGTTAGAAGTGGTTTTGATATCGGCTTGGTTTCACGAGACGGGATATTTGGTAGATTCTTCAGAGGCGGTTTCTAAGTCAATGGATTTGGCGAGGGATTTTTTGAAAGGAAAAGGCTATCCTGCGGAAAAGTTGCAGCGAGTATTGGCTTGCATTAATGCTACTGGCGAAACGGTGAACGCGATTACGACAGAAGAGCAAGTATTGAATGACGCGATTGCTGCGCATACTTGTGGAGAGTTGTTTTCGACCCACCGGCCTTTGCTGAGATTAGAATGGGAGCTTTTGCAAAATCGTCATATGAGTTCCTTCGAATGGCAGCAGTTGCAAATGCAAGCTTTATTGCAAGCTCGTTTTTTAACGGCTCATGGCAAATTGAAATATGCACCTGTTGTTGCAGAAAACATTCGGAACCAAAAGAGCAAGGTTGAAAAATCAAAAGCCAGTTTACTCAAAAGTGGCAAAGATGAAAATGGTAATCTACGGATGTATCAGCAGATCGGACCTAAAAATTCAGGAGGTGGTATTCAAACTTTTTTCCGAAC
>JBGCDT010000303.1:0-27399 GCA_045105695.1 Saprospiraceae bacterium
ATCACCGGTTCTTTAATTGCCTTTTTGAGATTTAATTTCGGAAAATATCCTAAAAAGATTTTTATGGGAGATGGAGGATCGCTGTTGTTAGGAATGACCATTACCATTTTATCTATTCAATTTATTGAATCTCCAAATACCTTGAACGCTTTAAATATTAATTCTCCAATTGGAATTGTTACCGGTATTATTTTTATTCCAGTTTATGATACGTTGCGTGTTTTTACCCGTCGAATTTTAAAAGGAACATCTCCCTTCAAACCAGATAAAAGTCATATTCATCACGAGTTTTTAAAATCTAATGTAGCACATCTGAACACGAGCATTCTCTTGTGGTTTGGTAATGTCTGCATGATCCTGGCCGTACTGATTTTTAGAGATGGAAATACAATGGCATTGATTCTAATAGTCATTGGTGTAGGTGCCGTTTTTATTCACGGGTTAGTTTTTATTAGGTATCAACGGGAGGTTAAAAAGGTCTTTGCCTTAAATGAAAAATTACATTCTATTCAAAAAGAAAATTATTTAATACAATGATGACTACAATTATTAGTGATAAGCAAGGTGTCGAGCACAAAGGTCAAGACTCAATAGTAAATTCTAACAATACCCACACGGATACTCCATATCGCCTTTTTTTAGTGGATGATGATCCTATGGTTTTGAAAATGCTTCAGTTTCATTTTGCAAATTTCAAACAATATGAAATTACAACTTTCTCGACAGGAGAGGCCTGCTTGGATGCAATGAGTCGTAAGCCAGATGTCATAGTTCTTGATTACAATCTTTCTGAATATACTCATGACGATAAGCTTATGGATGGTTTGGATATCCTGAAGAGAATAAAGGACAAATCGCCTGATACAAATGTTATAATGTTATCTTCTCAGGTAGAGGTACACATCGCGGTAGATTGTTTGAGGAATGGAGCAGTGAACTACATTATCAAAGATGGAGTGATGCAGTTGAATGTGGAAAAAGCAATTAATGCTCTGGTGAAAAGCCAGGAGCTTAAAGAGGAAATTAATCAACTGTCTACAACTATAAAGAGAGATAAACTGCTGATTCGAGGGTATACTATTTTTACTGTTTTTCTAGCTGTTGTTTTGTTTTATTTGTGGAATGGCTGATCCTAATATAAAGTTGTAATACTATTGTTTGGTCATTCTCTCTTGAAGGGACTGAATCTATGCGCGAATGATGAGAATTATTCACAGAGAATTTCGGAAGTATCTATGTTCAAATCATAAGCCCCTTCTCCATCGTGTTGGACGCCGTAGATGCAATTAGCTTCAGAATCCACACATTCCGGTTGTAGGCCAGCACGAACGCATACTTCTCCTGTAAAACTCATAGAGATTTCATTAATACTAGAGATTGTCAAAAAGTAATTAAATATGCCATTGTCAATAGAGCCATCTAACAGGCTTCCATCCCAAAAATCATCTTCATAAGTAGGATAAAAATCTGTATTTTTGAACACTGACTCTCCTCTTTGATTTCGAACAATGAAGCTGTCAATTCTAGCAACTTTATTATTTATTAATATAAATAGTAAGTCATTTATCCCATCTCCATTTGGTGTAAAAACGTTAGGGACAAAAACACGAGCACTATCAAAGTTTGCAGTAAGAGCATCTATTTCACAGCAGCTAGCTGTGTAGCTACCTTTGCTGCTCTCATCATCAGTACTACAGGAATGAAAAAACATGGCTGTACTTATTGCAAGTAAACTACAAAGTAATTTGAACTGGTTCATTGTTCTTATGATTTTGAATATAGACATAAAAATATTTGAGTTTTGAAGAGGAATATTACCAATCTCTCAAAACTACACAAGGGGTGATCGCTCATTAAGCAATCACCCCTTATCGAAAAGTCAGATACCTATAATCTAACGTTCGTCGGTTCCGTACTTCTTCTGTGTGTACACTGCCTTTAGTACTTCCTTACGTCTAAGAACGGAAGGCTTTACAAACTCCTTACGTGAGTTGAGTTGTTCTCTCATCTTCACTCTACGGTGTTTGTTCTTGTATCTTTTCAACATTCTGTCGATGGTTTCAGTGTCACCTCTTTCAATGATTAACATAAACTGATTAAATTTAAATTATAGGGTAAATGAATTATTATTATCGCCTTTTAAGCGGCGTCTTTTATATCTGTATCAATAAATTTCTTTCCGTCCCATTGGCCAAACCACTCACATTCCTTCTTTTGCTTTACGTAATTGTTGAATGCATAGACTGCCTCTGCTCGGGTCACTCTTGAGATTGTAATGTTATTAAACCCGGTTCCGACATCGAAAAAATAATGTCCTGGGGTTTTTGTAAATGCCTTTTTCTTTCTCATAAACAATATGATTTTGAATGATAAAATATATAAACTACTTGATGATTTTGACTCTAAAAAGTAGTTATTTCTTTGCAGTACAATGAGTTATAAACTTTTTTACAACTAAAATGATACTGTGCTTTTCTTAGCTTAGTGGCATATTTCTCAATAGGGCTACAAAAGTACGTTTTTTCAAGCACTTTTCATAGCTTTTTAATAATTCTTTATTAGTCGAATTTTACTTAAAGCTCTGATATACAAACGATTTAAGTATAGCAATAGTGCCTTAGATAGAAGCTTCGCTATATTGGGCCATACATTATTTGGTTAAAGGACATTCGGGTAAGGATTTTTTCCATGCAAAGTATTTTATGCAAAACATCTTGACAGCCATCATTTTGATTGATCAAAAATATGAAATCTACCTTCAATCAGCTAGTCTTCCAAAAGATAGAATAAAGAGATTTTACTGGAACTTACTACGAAAAATTCTGTTTGAAAGGTAGTAGTTACAACGAGTTACCGAACATTGGCGACCTGCTCATCAGCCAACAAAAATATCATATGCTGAACCGCCCCATCCCTCAAATTCTACTCGCTACTTTTGCCTTTGCCATCATGAACACCTTTGCAAAGAACCTGAGTGATTTCCACCCACTACAGGTGGTTTTCTTTCGAGCGATTGGGACCTTCGTTTTTGTTTTTCCATTTATGATTCATAAAAAGGTAAGCATAGTCGGAACACATGTAAAAGCATTGTTAGTACGAGCAGTTGTTGGTTTTATTTCCCTAGCTTCTTTTTTCATTGTTGTTCAAGAAATGCCTTTGGGCTCGGCTGTTTCCATCAGATATCTGGGACCTATATTCGGAGCTATACTGGCCTACTTTTTTTTGAAAGAACGCATCAGTATTTGGCAATGGGTCAGTTTTATGATTGCTTTTTCTGGAGTAATTGTACTGAAAGGTTTTGATTTGAGAATTGGAACCTATGGCTTGTTGCTTGTTTTGAATTCAGCGGTTTTCGTAGGAATTGTATTTGTAATGTTACGATATCTTGGAACTAGAGAACATCATCTGACTATCATCAATTATTTTATGATGGTTTCCATTCTTGGTTCTCTATTTTTCGTAAGACACTGGCGAATGCCGGTAGGAGAGGAGTGGCTTCCAGTTGTTGGAATTGGGCTCTGCGGACTAGCCGGCCAGATACTAATGACCCAAGCTTTCCAAAAGGAAACGACCAGTGTACTCGCTCCATTCAAATACATGGAACTGGTTTATGCCTTGCTAATCGGCTTCTTCTTTCTAGGGGAAACTTATGAATGGCTTCCTTTCTCAGGAATCGGACTGATCATTTTTGGAATGATCCTAAACGTTTGGGCAAAACCCAAACCAGAAGGAGTTACTAAAGACGAAACGTTAGTGACTGAAAAACCTAAATCCGTTCTTGAAAGGTAAGTTCGTTTGTTCCTAACTCAAGCGCGCACAACCAACCATATTCTTCTTCCACGAAAGTACAGCCTGCATCAATATCCAAAATAGGGAGTTCCTTTAAATACTTCGCCATTTCAATAATTTCCGTTTTCGGAATAGGAGTGTGTCCATGTACAATGATGCGATCGCCCAGCCATTCTCTGTCCAGGGATTGATACCAACGACGAATCCAAATCATCGCATGCTCATCTTCCAATGGGTTTTGCTCATGACAATTGAGGCCTGCGTGTACCAAAAGATAATTACCTACTTCTTTATAATGAGGCAATTCTCTCATCCAGGTGATGTAAGTTTCAGGAACTTCTTTGATGTGATAAGCGTCAAAACTTTCCAAGGTTTCCATTCCACCGTGTCGTAACCAGGAGTTTCCGTAGTGCGTATCTGTCAAGGCATTGACCATCATCTCTTCGTGATTCCCCTTGAGGCAAAAAACACGATATCCGGATTTCTGCAAATCCCAGATGTGATCAATAACACCTTTGCTATCTGGGCCTCGATCGATGTAATCGCCCAATAGATACAGTTCATCAGTTGTGCTGAAGTTGATACGATTGAGTAAGGTTTTAAAGGTAGAGGCACAACCGTGAATATCAGAGATGGCGAATTGGCGCATGATTTACATTTATAAAATTCGAAAGGCAACAAGGATCGCTATTCTTTAGTTTAATAGTCTTCGGTTGATCACAAGCGGTTGAGCTATATCACTAAAGATAGCATGACTATTGTCTGCATCCTCTATTCAATAGTGGAGAAAGCAAAAAAGTTTCAACAAGAAAGCCAACGAATGGAGCTTTGATATCGTTTCCCCAACCTGAGAAAAACTCAATCATCTTTTTTAACAAATAAAAACATTTTAAATGACTAAGCTGACAAAATTAATTTTAGCAATGGCCCTTTTGGTATTCTTAAACGCATGTGCTAGTGACGACGATGCTTCTGGTGGAGACTTAGAAGGAACTTGGAAAGCAGTAGAATTTGATGCAGACATTAATAATGACACCCAATTTAATGGCGGTTCTTCAATTGCAGTAATCGAAGCGGAAGCTTCTGACTTAGATTATCAGGTAACTTTTGATGGTGGTGACTGGACCACTGCTGGCGGATACAAAATGACAACTTCAGGATCTGTCAGTGGAATTGCAATTGACGCACAAACGAGCACTTACACTAACGTGTCTGGATCAGGGACTTATAGCGATAATGAGACAACCCTGACCATAAATGGTTCTTTTTTCGAGTTCGATTTTAATGGAGCACCGGCAGTATCTGCTGGTGAAGCTCAAACAGTTGATTATGAAATCAATTCTAATGATGAACTAATCATTACTCAGAATGAAACCATGACTTCTACCTCTGGAGGTGTTACTTCAACGGCTACGATTGTCTCGCAGTCAAAGTGGGAAAGACAATAGGATTGTTAAACTATTGTATTAGTAAAAAAATCGGTATCACTTTATTGTGGTACCGATTTTTTTTATCCTTTTACATAAGGATATTTTGTTTTGATTCTATCAAAAAATCAGTCTATTAAATGTCGTTCCAGTCCTAAATCTTCCTTTGACAATTGTGTCACATCAGCATAGGAAGCATAAATGGCGCAATAGAAAATCGGGATGGTAAAGAACATGCCTATACAAAAAGCAATCACCCCCAAACCAGCTAAAATTCCACAGAGAACATAAAAAACAAAAACAGAAATCCAGTTCCTTGTGATTAGTCGTCGGCTCATTTCCATTGCATCCCAGAAGGGCATATCTTCAAATACAACCAACATAGGTGCCCACATCCAGGAAATGGCAAAGTATAGAATAGGAATAAAACACAGTAACATCGCAGGTGAAAATTCCAGATTAGCGATAGCATCTGGTTGGCCGCCCATCAAAACCAAATAGCTTTGAAAGTAGGGCGAAAAACATAGTAAGCTGATTACCATGGAAACCAAGGCTATTAGTACGATCGGCTTAAAAAAGTCAAACCCCTTGAAAAAGTCACTAAACTCCACGGGTTCTCTACGGTCAATTTTGTTAGCCATTATGTAGTAACCAACCAGCAGCATCGGCGATAGAAAAAGGCTGAAAAGCATTGAGCCAACAATAGGTATGGCACTACTGAACATCGCAATCACAATAAAGAACACTGTATATCCTACGAATAGGCCCATCTCTTCTTTAAAGATTCTATACCCTCTACTGATGTACTTTGTGATATCGAAATCATAACCGTTTTCGATAAGATCATTTAGTTTTTCTTGTCTTGCTGAATTCATTATTGTTCTGTTTTATTGGTTTTTAATCAGCCTCAATATAAGACGAATTTAGACTTTAAGAATTTATTATCAAAAACTCTTTCCTTTTTTCAAAACTAAGGTATACATTTACGCTCCGTTAATCTTCACACACTTTTCGGACACATCCAAATAAAAAAATCCGGTGATTAGCCTCCCACTGGATGTTTTAACTATTTCCAAAATATTGAAAACATAGGTCTAGTGATCAGCTGGAATTATACGGCTATGTAAAATAGTGCGCAAACCTGCTGTAATTAGGATCGGCTCAAGGACGTTTTAGAAAAGTGTTTGATTCAGCTAAAAAGCTGATTGAATTTATTGCCAACAATGAATTAGCACAAAGCTATTGTTGGTCGTATTCACCTCTCTGAATTTCCTTTTCTGATCATATCCATTGTTTTGAATTAACATTAAAATTCTATTACTAAGAAGCATTTGCTTCCCACTAATAGATCACCTCCTATTTCCCATATCCATATCACATACTCTGTTGGCACTTTAAAAAGCTTGCAGAAATAAGTTGTGGTCGTGCTTTTGACCTCAGTCGGAATTACGCCACAGCTTTTTTTGAGTTCTGTAGATGAAGGGATGTTGAATGTATGAAAGATTGAATGGGCGCTTAGTTCGTAGACTCCTCGGATCACCACGGTCGAAGGCTATTCAATCCTTCAAACCTGCCCGTTCGAACAGCAGGCGGGTTCATTCATTCAGTCCTTCAAATGAAAAATAATCGATTTTAAAACTAAACAAAACATCCTGTAGCTATGGCTATAAAAACCGGTTGGATGGCACTTGTAATACTATTGTTACAAAGCACATCTCTTGTTGCACTTAACCCAAATTCTCAAACCGCTGATACACTCAATGTCAGTCAATTGCCGCAGCGATTTATGCTCGACATAATTGACCAACAACGTATCACACTAAGCGGTATTCAAAAGGGAGAGCAGTATCAGCTTTTTCTTAACAAAGATCTTACAAATGACAAAGGGCTGCCAGACCTTTATGCTGAAGAAGGAGTCTTGAACTGGCGTACTACACCAAACGGAATGATGAGCTTTACTGCAAGTTCCGCAACTCCTAGTTTTGTAATTGTATTGTTAGGAGCTGAAACAGATTTTACTGAAATACCTGTTGTGTTGTCGGTTGATTGTATCACCTGTCAGACAGAGAATAAGTTAGAAGCTATGGGTTTCATGACGCCAATTGTTACAGATAACTCTTATACCCCAGAACAATTGGTACAAGACGTTTTTGTCGGAGGTGATTGCTTTAGCGTTGATGAAGCTTCCATTAGTTTTTCGGGTTCTGCTTTGTCCCGCGGTTACTATTCCAATGGCAGTACTTCTGTAGATATGGAAGAGGGCGTAATGTTACTCACTGGAAATATTGCAACTGCAGTCGGGCCCAACAACCTGAATAACGCCGGTTCTTCCACCTTCAGCTCCAACAATGACCCAGATCTCCAAGCGCTACTTCCTAATGGAACGGGCAACCTAAATGATGTAACTGCACTAGAATTTGATTTCACGCCAACGACTGATAATGTTTCTTTTGAATTCGTATTTGCTTCTGAAGAATATTGCGAATATGTAGGTTCTATTTTCAATGACGTCTTTGGCTTCTTTATAAGTGGCCCTGGAATCAATGGTCCCTTTGCAAATAATGCTGCCAACATTGCCCTCATCCCAGGCTCTAATGCAAACGTAGCAATCAATAATGTAAATCATGTAGACAACAATAATTACTACCTGAATAACATGTCTGCCAATCAGATTGACGGACTGAGCAACGATTCTGATTGTGACGGTCTGCCTGCTGTAGATGGAATTGCCATCAATGATTTTCAATTCGATGGTTTGACTACTGTCCTCACAGCCGAATCTGAAGTTCAGGCTTGCGAAACTTATCATATCAAACTAGTAATAGCTGATGTAGGAGATGCCTATTACGACTCCGCGGTTTTCTTCAAAGCCAATAGCTTCGACGCTGGTGGCAATGCAACTGTTGACATTCAATCACCTAACACCAATGTCCCCAACACGGTGTATGAAAACTGCGGAGCCGATGGCTTCTTTTTGTTTACCAGAGCTGACGATGATTTATCTGTCCCACTTACCGTGAATTTTCAAATTGCTCCTTCTTCTACCGCAACTGCCGGAGTTGATTATACCACTTTACCAACTTCGATAACAATCCCTGCGGGAGACTCTGTTTATCAATTGCCAGTGGAAGTGCTAAGTGATGCTATTGCGGAAAATGTGGAAACCATTCGTCTGGAATTAGACGTGTCCTGCTCCTGTGATATGCCTTTTATAGAAATGCAAATCATAGATCAGGAACCTTTGGAAGTGCTTTTGGATGGAGCTTCGGCTTGTGGAGGAGCGTCTATGGTTACCCTGGCTCCAGAAGTAACCGGAGGCTTACCAGGCTATACCTACCAATGGTCTAACAATGCTTCTACATCTACTATTGATGTATTTGCTAACAATACTGCTACATACGTGCTGACGGTCACAGACCTTTGCGGAAATGAAGTTATTTCTTCCGCAGATGTACTGATTACACCATTGCCATCAGCGATGATTAGTGGAACTGAAGAAATTTGTCCGGGCGGAATGCTTGCTGATTTGCAGATTGATTTTACGGGTGATGGTCCTTGGGACTTTAGTTATTCCATAAATAATGCTGCACCTATTGACATCAACAACATAACCGATAACCCCTTTGTCTTACAAACTTCCGAATCGGGCAATTTTACATTGACGGCTATTGCCGAAAATGGTTGCGAAGGTACGGTTCAGGGACTGGCCACAGTGTCAGAATATACCCTGGACCTGACTTCCTCCTCCACCCAGGTCAATTGTCCGGACTGGGATGATGGCTCCATTGAGGTAGTCGTTACAAGCGGTGAAGGACCTTATATCTATGACTGGGATAATCCTTTGGCAGTTGGCCAAAACCCTGATAATCTGCCCGTTGGGGTTTATAACGTACAAGTGACTGATGCAAACGGCTGCCAAGCTACCCTTTCGGAAAATGTGAATCTGACCCCAGATGTTCCAACGGCAGAAGCTGGCCAATCGACTGACTTAACCTGTACGACTACGCAATTGACATTGCTTGGTTCTGGCTCTTCTGGTAATTTGTATTCACAAAGTTGGAGTAGCTTAGATGGAAATATTATTTCTGCTAACAATACTTTTACACCACTTATTAATCAGCCTGGGACTTATGTTTTATCTGTAAGTAATACTGTTACGGGCTGTGTGATGACTGATGAAATCACAATAGCAGTTGATACTATTTCCCCCGTAGCTTCTATAGAGGTACAAGGACCTACCAGTTTAGATTGTAATCAAACACAGACTACTTTAGCAGGTACAAACTCTCAACCTTTCGGTCAAATTAATTATGAATGGAGTACACAAGATGGCAATATCCCACAAGACCAAATGAACTTGCCAAATATAGAAGTGCAATCTCCAGGCACTTATCAGTTGGAGGTGACTAATCTCTTTAATGGTTGTACAGATATGGACGAAATGTCTATTACTCAGGATGTAGAATTACCAGAGGTTAATATCAGTTTACCTGATTTGTTAACCTGTGATACACTACAAACAATTATTGATGCTTCTGCTTCTTCCAATGCTTCAAATTTTATTTATGCTTGGTCTACAGTAGATGGTAATATCCTTTCTGGAAACAACACCTTACATCCTTTAGTTGATCAGCCAGGGTCTTATAGCATTACAATTACAAATACGAGTAATAACTGCACACAAGATGGAAGTATTACTGTGAACCAAGACATAGTGCCGCCAGTAGCTAATGCAGGAGAGACGCCGGAGCTCTTAGATTGTAATACGGAAACAGTCAATCTAGATGGTAGTGATTCTTCCACCGGAAATCAATTTACGTACAGTTGGATAACTATTAATGGAAATATTATTTCTTCTAACAATACACTTACACCAACGGTAGACGCTGGCGGATTGTATTCTTTGACCGTCGAAAACCAGATGAATGGTTGCACGGCATCAGATGATGTACAGGTAGTCGAAAATACAGAGAAACCAACGGATCTATACTTGCTTCCGATTTCTCCACTTTGTCATGGCGAACCAGGAAGCGTAGCAGCTACGGAAGTTACAGGAGGGATTTCTCCTTATGTTTATTCTCTGGATGGAGGGAATACATTCTATGGGGATACTTTGTTTGGAGGGCTTTCGCCTGGCCCTGTTTCTGTAATAGTGCAGGATGTGAATGGCTGTCAATTTGAAGCTCAGACAATAATTCCTGATGTAGTTCCACTAACTTTGATTTTAGAAAATGAAGTTACCATTGGGCTGGGGGGGGAGCATCAGTTGAATGCTTACACCAATATTCCTGATACTAAAATTGATACGATTATTTGGACAAATACCAATACACTAGACTGCATTGATTGCCTAGATCCCATCGCCGCTCCAGTAGAAAATACTCTTTATGAAATTGTACTGGTGGACACAAACGGTTGCGTTGCAGAAGCAGATATTCTTTTGAGAATTGATAAACAACGGAACGTTTTTATACCCAATGCTTTTTCCCCAAACGGCGATGGCAACAACGATGTCTTCATGATTTTTGCGAAAAGTGAATCTGTCAAATCTATCAATGAATTCCAGCTCTTCAATCGTTGGGGAGAAAAGGTATTTGAGCTAAAAGATTTCCAACCCAATGACCCCCGAAATGGCTGGGATGGTTATTTCAATGGCAAGCGGGTGAATCCTTCTGTGCTGGTTTACTTTGCGGAAATAGAATTTGTAGATGGGTTTAAGAAAATGTACAAAGGAGATTTTACCTTGATGGATTAATCGAAAAATCATATTAAAGTTTACGATAAGTAGCCTTGTAATGGATCGCACTAGTAATGCTTGTGTAGCCATTGTGAGGCTATTTTTGTTGTACACATCTTAGTGATATAGGGCTCTAGAGAGATTTGTTAAGGTAATTTGGACCATTTCCGTATCTAATTCAACATTTATAAGAGAATATCAGAAGAAAATTTCCTGATACATTATTTAGATATTATATTTGATTTGAATTGTACTCCGACACATATCTGATAATAGAGAAGGAAATTACTAAAAAGACGGATTAACTTAATTTTGTAAAGATTGATCATCTCGATCTTGATCTAACCCATTCCAATTTACTCTAAATAGTTTTATTATCCCCGTTTTATTCCCATCTCTTTGTTAACACGATCAACTTATTGTTTTATAGGTGTTGAAAAACACCAAAGTTTTTAAAGACAGAATTTTTCTTTCAGAACTCTGCTTTCCCATTTCAAATAAAGCTTGAAAACAAAGAACTATTTATAATGTCGCTCTCGGCATCATAAACTGATTTTGTATATAAAAGACATAAGCATTTTGAAATCATTAAAGAACTCCCAAATATGAAAAAAGTCTACACCACTTATTCATTCCTGTCTTTAGTTTTTCTCCTCTTAGGATTTCAGGCAACCGCCCAAATTTCAAATGAGTTTGACTCTTCTTCAGAAGTTATAAAAGTACATCCAACTGACGCAGACCGATATACTTTTGAAATGACACATTCAGAAAAATTGGTAACCTTAAATGGCCTCCAGCCAGGTGATTACTATGAAGTCATAGTCAACCCACTTGGTTTTGAAAGTGAATGTGTTTATCAGATTGATGCTTTCGCTGAAGAAGGAACAATATCGCCTATAAAACTAGAAAGTCAATTTAGTCTAAGCGATTCCAAGATCTCATTTCTGGCAAAAGAAACGAGTGTAAGTTTCCATTTGTCAAATAATGGTTGCCAAACGAAGTATGCAGACCAAGCTGTCGTATCCCTTTTAAATCTTAGCTGTAAAGCCGCTGATCCAGAAATAGAGGCAGACGAAAAATCAAGCATGGGGTCAATGGCCGTCTTATCTGTCGATAATAATTTTTCTATTGAAGAACTTATAACGGATGTATTTATCGGAGGAGGATGTTTTGATGTTGCGAATGTTCAGTTGATTGGAAATGCTCAAGGAGTTGGTCACTTTTCTTCTGGTTCAACATCTATTGGAATGGAGGATGGAGTCATCCTCGCTAGTGGAGATATTAATAATGCTCCGGGGCCAAATAATCAAGGGGGGGCAGGTACGTCTTTACCAGGAGCTGATGGAGATCCAGACCTAGCTTTACTGGGAGCAGGAACGATAAACGATGCTTGTGGTATCGAATTCGATTTTACGCCAACTGTTGAAACCATCAACTTCGATTATGTATTTGCCTCCGAAGAATATTGCGAATATGTAGGAAGTAACTTTAATGATGTTTTCGGATTCTTTATCAGCGGCCCTGGTTTTTCTGGACCATTTACAGGTGGTGCCGAGAATATTGCTTTGATACCAGGCACAGGAAGTTATGTAGCCATTAATACCGTTAACCATAATCAGAACACAGTATATTTTAATGGAAATGCTGGTAATTGTAATGGCATCATCACAAACCCTGATGATATTGAGTATGATGGATACACAACTATATTGACTGCTACAGCAAACGTAATCCCTTGTGAAACTTATCACATCCGTATGGTTGTTTCTGATGTAGGAGATCAGATATTTGACTCTGCTGTTTTTCTAGGAGCAAACAGTTTCCAGGCAGGTGGTGAGGCTTTGGGAGAAGTCGTCATACCTGGTGTCGAAGAAGGGGAGGTCGCTTACGAAGGTTGCGCCGATGGGTTCTTAATTTTTGAAAAAGATTCAGAGGAGTTTTTAGACATAGATGTACTGGTAGAATTCGAATTTGACCCCGCTAGTACCGCTACTAATGGAGTCGATTACAGCACGATTACAAGTCCTGTATTAATACCTGCTGGAGAATTTTCAGTACAAATTCCATTCACAGTTTTTAGTGATGGAATTACGGAAGGTTTAGAAACAATAATCATCACTTTAGACAATGCCTGCTCCTGCTCAGGGTCAGTCATTGAAATACTGATAGATGACTCGGAGCCATTGCTTTCAGACGCTGAAGATGTTTCTTTTTGTAATGAAGCTCAAGGAAGCATCTCTCCTGTTATTAGTGGAGGAGCACCAGAGTATCAGTACTTCTGGAATAACGGATCTACAAACCCTTCCCTAGATGTAACTGGACTTACGACCGATCAAACCTATACTGTAACAGTTACGGATAATTGCAGTAACTCTGTGGAAGAAATCATCAACGTTACCGTTGTCCCTGGTCCGACTGCAGAAATCACTGGAAACCTCGTTGTCTGTGGAGAAAATCCCACTGGTTTCTTGGATGTTAATTTTGGAGGCGTCGGTCCTTGGGAATTCATTTACATGGTAAATGGAAGTCCTTTCGGACCCATTACAACAACTGAAAATCCTTATCAATTACCAGTTACCGAAGTAGGTTCTTATCAATTACAATCTGTTTTCTCTGGCACTGAAAACTGTCCTGGCTTAGTTAGCGGATTAGCTACCGTAGAAGAAACAATTATTGATTTGCAAGAATTTACTTCTGACCCAACTTGCTCAGGAGCATTCGATGGCTTTATTTCAATTATACCTTTCGGAGGAATTGATCCTTATTCCTACTCTTGGGATCAGGGCCAAACGACCGAAACAATAACAGATATTCCTGCGGGTACCTATGCTGTAACGGTAACGGATTTCAACGGTTGTACTCAAGAGTTAGTCACTGCGGTTTTTGATCCTGCACCTATTGTTTTGAATGCTCAAAATACAGCCCCAGCGGATTGTACGAGCCAGGGAGGAGATATCGATTTGACGGTTTCTGGAGGTGCTCCAAACTATCTATACAATTGGAGTAATGGAGAAGGTACAGAAGACCTTATCGGTTTCCCACCTGGGAATTATACCGTTACTGTATTTGATGCGAATTCTTGTTCGCAAGAAATTTCTGCAGTCATAGAAGGGAATATTGTACCGCCTGTTGCTACTGCTACTGGTGGTGTATTGACTTGCGCTGAATCAGAAGTTATTATCTCTGGAACAGGTAATGGCTCCAATGGAGGGCCTGTTACTTTTGAATGGTTTGATGCTTTTGGCGCTCCGATTTCTAACAATAATATTGCAACTGCTAATACGCCAGGAACTTATCTACTGATTGTTACCGATCAAACGAACGGTTGTACTATGGAGGCATTCGCAGATGTAACAGAATCTTTAGAATTTCCAACACCAGTTGCTTCTGTTGATGGCGAAATAACTTGTGGGCAAGGTTCTGCAATAATTGATGCAAGTGGTTCTTCCGGTTCGGGTAACCTCACTTATCAATGGTTAGATCAACTTGGTAATCCAATTGGGTCAGGTCCAACGGTTTCCGTTAATACGGCAGGTAATTATTCTCTTGTGGTTACTAGTGATGTTAGTGGCTGTTCTTCTGAAACGATTGCGGTCGTCGCAGAAAATGTGGAGTTGCCTATACCTTTAATAGATCCTCCTGCTTTACTAGATTGTAACACTATTTCTACTTTCTTAACTGGCTCAGGTGTTCCTGTTGGAGGAGGCTCTACCTCTATAGAGTGGTTTGGGCCAGGAGGGGAACCTTTAGGTAGTGACAATACCATTGCAGTAGATGCACCAGGTTCCTATTCTTTAGTAGTGACTGATGATGTAAATGGTTGTACGGATATAGGAATGATAGTCGTAGATCAAAATCTAGCGCTCCCTCCTGTAGATGCAATCGTCACTGGAGTCATAGATTGTACGGACGGATTTGCAACGATAAGTACCAACTCTGGTAATAGCGGAAATGATTTTACTTGGTTCGATCCTAGTGGTACTGACCTTGGTTCTGCAACAGATATTATCGTTACCGAAACAGGATCGTATTCTATCATTGTTACTTCAGGTGATAATGGATGTACTTCTGAAATGATGGTAGACGTAGCAGAAAACCTAGCTCCACCTGTCGCCAATGCTGGTGCAGACGCAACGATTACTTGTGCGTCTGAATTTGCATTGCTAAGCGGTTCGGGTTCTGGCTCTTCCGGAAGTGTATTGTTAGAATGGTACAATGGCGCTGGCGTATTGATGGGAGAAGGAGAGGAATTAGAAGTTAATCAATCAGGAACCTATACACTAGTTGTCACTGATCTTGAAAACGGATGTACTGCCGAATCACCAGTAAATGTAACACCTGATGCTGCTATTCCTGCCATAGATGTTACGCCTCCCGATGCACTGACTTGCGCCAACGATCTATCCACTTTGATCGGTTCTACCAACGCCACAGGGAATATAGAATTTGGCTGGTTTGATGAATCTGGAAATTTATTGAGTAACAATAGTGAGATAGATGTAAATGAAAGCGGCGTCTATACATTCGTCGTAACTAACCTTGATAATGAATGTAGCGCAGAGTCCTCTGTTGTTGTCGCAGACTTAATAGCAGAGCCGGTTCCTATGGCTCAGCCAGATGGTGAACTTACCTGTACGGAAACAGCGGTTGTATTGGATGGTAGTTTTTCTACTCCTTTTGGTACGCTAGAATACGAATGGCTTGAACCGGGCGGAGGTGTCATCGGAAGTGACGCTTCGATCTCTGTAGAAACGCCAGGAACTTATACCCTAAATATTATTAATACAGAAAATGGCTGCACGGCCACCATGGATTTAGAAGTTACCACATTAGTAGCTTTACCAGAAGCAGTTGCCGCACCAGATGGGCTTGTAGATTGTAGTAGCAATATTGTTACTCTGGATGGTTCAGGTTCTTCAGGAAATGGAGACTTAACTTATAGTTGGCTCAACGGAACAACAGAACTCGGAAGCAACGAAACTCAGCAAGTAGAAGGTGCAGGTACTTACACCTTATTGATCACAGATGAAACAAATGGCTGTACTGCTGAGACAATAGTGACTGTAGAAGAAAATCTGGAACTCCCTGTTCCTGAAATTGCGACTCCAGACTTATTGGGCTGTATCACTCAAAATGTAACACTAGATGGTAGTGCCTCTTCCGGTAACGGAACCATAGAACTGGAATGGCTAGCACCAGACGGTTCTCCAATCGGCTCTGGTGAAACAGTCGATGTCACCACTCCAGGAACTTACACCTTAATAGTGACTAATGAAATCAATGGCTGTACCGCTGAAGTTCAAACACTGGTAGATACCAATGATGAACTGCCAGATGTAAGTACCATTGCCGAGGATGTTCTGGATTGTCAAACCCTTTCTGTAAATATTACAGGATCGGCCAGCAATGACGATGGAACACTGACTTACGAATGGCTGGACGAAAGCGGTTCCTCTTTAGGAACAGAGAATACTATTTCAGTAGCGGAACCAGGCGATTATATTTTTGTAGCTACAAATGAAGAAAATGGTTGTACTGCTGAAATGCCGGTTACCGTTTCTGAAAACACAGCACTGCCGGAAGCAGACGCTGGGCCGGTCGGATTGCTAACTTGCGACGCGACGACTGTTTCTTTAGATGGAACGAACTCTTCTTCGGGTGGTAATTATGAATATGAATGGACCAATGCTGGAGGAGTGGTCGTTGGAAATTCTCTTAACGTAGATGTAGAAGAAACAGGAACCTATACCTTGCTTGTAACCAATACTGAAAATGGTTGTACGGCATTAGCAACAACATCAGTAGACCCTGATGCAGATTTACCTACTGCTGATGCTGGTCCTGGAGCTACCCTTACCTGCGATGTTTCTACCGCTAACCTTGATGGTTCTGCTTCTACCGAAGGAGCGGGTATCACCTATCAATGGCTGGACGTAAATGGTGCGCCTATTGGATCCGGTCTAAACATAGACGTAGAAGATGCAGGGATCTATACCTTATTAGTAACCAATGATAATAACGGCTGTTCTGCCACCGCTTCCGTAGAAGTTGCTGAGGATAATCAACCGCCAGTTGCTGATCCAGGAATAAGCTCTTTATTAGATTGTGAAACATCTTCCATCACTTTAGATGCTGGAAACAGTACTGATGTTGCAGAATATGTATGGACAGACGAAGCTGGAAATGTTATTTCTAACAATGCAATTACAAATGTGGATCAAGCTGGTCTTTACCTTTTGGAAGTTACTGCTGCCAACGGTTGTACCGCTGCGAGTAGTATTACGGTAGCACAAGATAACGAAGTGCCAGTTGCTGATCCAGGTCCTTCTGGGCTATTGGATTGTACAACTACTCAGATTGAATTGGGAGGGAATAGTACTTCTCAAGGTTTAGACATAACCTACGAATGGACCAATGCCGCAGGAGAGGTAGTTGCTACTACACCAACTTTTGGAGCTACTGCCGCAGGAGATTATACGCTTACTGTTTTCAATAATAATAACAACTGTGAATCTTCTGCTTCTGTCACTATTGAAGAAGATGAAGGACTTCCTCAAGCAAGCGCTGGGGCGCCAGCAGTTATAGATTGTAACATCATCGAAGTGACTTTGGATGGTTCTCAAAGCTCAGCAGGACCAAGCATAAGTTATGAATGGTTTGATCCTAATGGAACACCAATAGGCAACAGTCAAACCTTAGATGTTGCGAATAGCGGAACATATACGCTGATTGTTTCCGATGATAGCAATGGTTGTAGCGCAGAATCCCAGGTGACAATTTCTAATGACCTGTTAGAACCAACTGCAATGGCTGGTCCGGAACAATTATTAACCTGTGATATTTCCGCGGTGACATTAGACGGAACAGGTAGTACAGGAACTTCTGGAAATATTATTTATGAATGGATTAATGCAGGTGGAGTCACTGTTGGAACAGAATCAACAGTGGATGTGGCTGAAGCAGGAATATATCAATTAGTGATAACTGGAGAAAATGGTTGTACATCATCTTCCAATGTAGAAGTATTGTTAGATGCTAATATTCCTATTGCTGATGCTGGCCCTGGAGGTGACTTGAATTGCTCAATAGATGTGGTGACACTGGGTGGTGGGCAGACGACTAATGGAAATACAATTACTTACGAATGGACAGATGCCAGCGGAACAGTAGTCGCTACTACCCCTACTTTTGAAACTTCAAATTCAGGAATTTATACACTTACTGTTTTTGATACTGCTAATGACTGTAATTCAACTTCAAGTGCCGAAGTAGCAGAGTCAATAGAAGAACCAACAGTAGACCCAGGCCAAGGAGGAATACTGACTTGCGATTTAGCTGAAATCATCCTCGGTGGAGGTACAACGACTACTGGTCCTAACATTACGTACACGTGGACTGATGTAAATGGTGCTCCACTAGGAAGTGCAGAAGAACTGACCGTTACCGACCCTGGATTTTATACGTTAACCGTTCTGAATAATGAAAACGGATGTAGCAACTTTGCATCAGTTACTGTTGGTGAAAATGAAGCATTACCAATGGCGGATGCAGGTCCTGACGGTTTGCTGACTTGTTTAGCAACAGCTTATACACTGGATGGGTCATCCTCTTCCACAGGAAATAACATTTCTTATGAATGGTACAACGATGCGGGAGTGTTGATCAGTGAAGAAGCGATCTACGATGTTGTAACCGCAGGAGATTATACGCTGATCGTAAATGACGGCGATAATGGATGTTCTTCTACGGCGACTGTTACAGTAGTGCCTGATGAAAATGCACCTGAAGCCGTTGCTGCTCCTGTAGCAGATTTGACTTGTGATATTTTAGAAGTCGTTCTCGACGGAAGTGCCTCTACTTCTAACAGTGGGACACTGACTTATGAATGGTTGGACAATACGGGTAATTCCCTTTCTGATAATACAACAGTGAATATTACAGAACCAGGTGTTTATACTTTGCTAGTAACTGACCAACAGAATTTCTGTGACAACAGTATTACTATAGAAATAAATGAAAATACAACGAACCCTATTGCTGATGCCGGAGAAGAAGCGACGATTACCTGCGACGCGAATGAAGTGATGTTGACAGGAGCCGCTACTAATGGTTCCAATTTGACTTACGAATGGTTAGATCCTAATGGAGTTGGCATCGGAACATCTGAATCCATAGAAGTGAGTGCTGTAGGTACCTACACTTTTGTGGTTACGAATGGAGCTAATGGTTGCTCTGCACAATCAGAAGTTATGGTGATTCCTGATGATAATGTTCCTACTGCCGCCGCAGATGTGAATGCATTGTTAACCTGTGATATTGATATGGTAGAAATAAACGGTGGAGGTTCTAGTACAGGTCCGAATATCACTTACGAATGGCTGAACCCACAAGGACAAGTTGCTGGTGCGACTCAGAATATTGACGTGACCGTTCCGGGGACCTATACCTTAATCGTTTTTGATCAGTCTAATAATTGTGAAAGCCAAACTACGGTCTTGGTGGAAGAAAACGAAACACCACCAAGTCCTAATGTCATTGCTATAGGCGGAACTGAAATCAATTGCATTAATAATCAAGTCGTTCTTGACGCTGGAAATTCAACCCCTTTTGGAGATTTAGAATTTGAATGGAGTACTCCTGATGGAAGCATCCTCGGTTCTGCAACTACTTCTCAAATTGAAGCAGGCGATGCTGGGACTTACAATTTGATTGTAACGAATACGGCAAACGGTTGTGTTGATGATACTGAGTTTGAAGTGACTATTGATCTACAAGATCCAGTGGTAAATGTAGCTGCGCCACCAGTGCTTACTTGTGTACTTACTGAATTTGAAGTGAACACCAACGGTACCTCTAGTAATGGCAATTTTAGTTATGGCTGGAGTAGCAACATCTCATCAGGGCAAGGCACATTGACGCCAACAATCACAACAGCAGGAACATATACCTTGACAGTCATTAATGAAGACAATGGCTGTACTTCCTCAGAATCAGTTACCGTTCTCGAAGATACAGAAGAACCATCCGCTGCTGCGGCCACTGGCGATGAGCTGGATTGTATTACAGAAATCGTTGGGTTGAGTGGAAGTGGCTCCTCTCAAGGGAATGAAATGGTTTACCAATGGACTGGCCCTGGAGTTGTCAACGGCGCGAATGGTTTGTCTCCTGAAGTAAACGAACCGGGTAATTACCAGTTGATTGTCACCAATACACAAAACGGTTGTACGGAAGTAGCACTGACTAATGTTGTAAGAAATGAAGAAGCACCATCGGCGGCGGGACTGAGTCCGGAGCCGCCACGTTGCCAGGGAGAAACTGCATCATTGAGTGTTGTTTCAATTACTGGAGGAACACCACCTTACACCTATTCGATTGATAATGGAAATACCTTCTATCCTGATTCTACTTTTAGTTTATTCTCTGGAAGTTATGATGTATTGATTCAAGATGCTACGGGTTGTGAATACGAGCAAAGCATTGTAGTACCTGATGCGCCATTAGTAGCGGTTCAGGCAAGTACTCCTGAAGTCGCAATTCAATTAGGGGAGGGTAGCCAATTACTAGCCGTAACTACGATACCTGCTTGGGACATAGATACAATAATGTGGACGCCAGGAGATTCGCTCAGTTGCACAGATTGTTTGGATCCTTATGCGAATCCAATTAATTCTACAACCTATCAGGTTACTGTTGTAAATAAAAACGGCTGTAATGATATGGCTGAGATCAGACTTGATGTTGATAAAAGCAGAGACATTTACATTCCAAATGCTTTTAGTCCAAATGCGGATGGTAATAATGATGTGTTCATGATTTTCTCAAGTGATATCGGAATTGAAAAAGTCAACTATTTCCAAGTTTATAATCGCTGGGGAGAAATGGTCTACCAAGCAGAAGACTTCCAACCCAATGACCCTGCTTACGGATGGGACGGCTGGTTCAAAGCTGAACCGATGAATCCTGCTGTATTTGTGTACTGGGCAGAGATTGAATTTGTGGATGGCCACAAGAAACTTTTTAAAGGTGATGTTACTTTGATGAAATAATTTATCCTTGAAATTAAATACATTTCTTATTTAGTAAAAGGTGTGATGAAGTGATCCGAATAGGTCATTTCATTACACCTTTTTTTATTGAATAATCAGTTATCAGTCTCTAGGTACCCCGTAATGACTATTGGCCATATATGCCTACTCTTGTTGGTAAGGCAGCTCAATCACAGATTTGAGTATCTGTAATTAGAAGACTTTTGATAACTTTGGGTAATTGTAAAAAAGGCAATCGCATTCAAAATTCCCCAGAAAAAAGTTTATCTTATAGAAATGTCCTTGAGAGAAATCAAGCTGCATGCTTTCTACCTTAATTGAGGTATACAGTAGACAAGGAAAACGAAAAACAGAACAATGAACCAACACTTATACGCCAAAATCAGCTTCTTTTTGCTGCTATTGTTTGGGGCGGAAATTTCATATGCAGGAAACACACCTTGCACAGCTACGACTGTATTCCCGAATATGACTGACTTTCAAACGTTCAGCAATGCAGGTAATGGGAGCTCTGGAATTCCTTTCCCAGGTTGTGGAGTAGCTGTCGGACCAGACTTTTGGTTCGAAGTGACTGCCACTGGAACAGGTACCTTTTATATTGGTTCTTTAGAAGGAACGATTACGAATGCCGCTATGGCAATTTATGAAGGGCCTTGTAGTGCTCTTACACAGATCGGCTGTTATGAAAATGATGTTTGTGGAAATAGTGAAATGCCTGGTGCAAACATTTACAATCTAACTCCTGGGGAAACTTACTACATCAGATTTTGGCCAGAGCCTTCTTCAAATAATGGAACTTTCCAATTTCGAATCTCTGATACTCCTATAGCTCCGCCATCTTACAATTTGGTCGGGACGGCAATGAATGCTCCCCAGAATGGGGATGACTCTTGTATTCAGTTAACTTCAGCGGTTAACACACAGCTTGGTTGTGCCTGGGCAAATGACTTGGTCGATTTCAACAACCCTTTCACTACAACTACTACCATGTACTTTGGTAACAATGATGGTGGTGCTGATGGAATTTGTCTGGTCTATCATGACAATCCCAGTGGTCCTGGAACCTGTGGTAGTGGTGGCGAATTTATCGGTATTGGAGGGGTGAATAACACTTTCATTATAGAATTTGATACCTATCAAAATGGCTCTCAGGGAGATCCCGCTCAAGACCACGCCGCTGTAAATATAAATGGTAACATGGGAGCGCCCATCTCTGGACCAGTAACTCTTGGTAACATAGAAGATGGACAAGAACATGAAGTTACCGTTACCTGGGATCCAGCGACTAACGGATACGCTGTGTTCTTTGATGGCGGGCAAATCATGTCCGGTAACTTTGATGTCATCACCAATTGCTTCAATGGTAATAATATGGTTTACTGTGGTTTTGCTTCTTCTACAGGAGGGGCGAGTAACCAGCACTATGTCTGTCCAGGAGGATCTTATACTGCTGGAAGTATAGATACGGTGAATGTGTCCGTTTGTGAAGGCGATGGTTATTTTGCTGGAGGAGCGTTTCAAACTAATGAAGGTATTTATACAGACATGTTCAATGCTTTCAACGGATGTGATAGTATTGTTATAACTGATTTGTCTATAGTGCCTGCGGAAATTATTATTGCTCAGCCAGCAGAACTGGATTGTAATAACCCAGATGATTGTATCACTTTGGATGCAACGGCTTCTACGATTGGCCCGAATGTTAATTACCAATGGATTGCTTCCAACGGCGGAGTAATTTTGAGTGGTGAGAATACACTGACTCCAGTCGTTTGTGAAGAGGGTACTTATACTTTAAGTCTGGATAACACCGTAAATGGTCTGCAATGTTCTGCACAACCAAATTCGGTTACCGTTACCTCTAATTTTATAGCTCCACCGCCGCCATTTATTGCAGGTCCTGACCTGGTCTGTGGTGGCGATATTACGAACTACGAAGTTCTTTCTAACATGGCGTACACGTTGATAACCTGGAGTACACCCGACGGAGGAAATATCATTAGTGGACAAGGAACAGAACAGATAACAGTTAGCTGGGACAACGATGCTGCCTCAGGAGACATCTGTGTTGTTGTTGAAAATGAATGCGGATTGATTAGCTCTGATTGCTTTTTTGTAACGGTCCAACCAGCTCCAGTGGAACCAGTTTTGGATGGCGAACCATTTGCCTGTGAAGGAGACATTGTAACTTATCAGGCCATCACGGATGATTTGTCGGTTTCTCTTTTTGATTGGACGGTACCAGTGGATGCTGTTATCATTGCAGGGCAAGGTTCTGAATTTCTGACTGTGGATTGGACGGGGTCTGCGGGAGGCTTTGTTTGTGTGTCGGTTACAAACGCTTGCGGTGTTTCACCTCCTACTTGTCTTGATGTAACCATTGCAGAAAGCGATATGACTAACATTACTCTTACAACTTGTGATCCAAATGAGGATGGAATGACTACTGTTGTTTTGACCAATCAATTCGGCTGTGATAGTACGGTTATAACGACGACGACTTTAGTAGAATCTGATATTACGGATTTATTTCAAACCAGTTGTGACCCAAACGAAGTTGGTGTTACTTCGCAACTGTTGCAAAATATAGGGGGCTGTGATTCTTTGGTGGTAACCACTACTACTTTATTAGAATCTGATACTATAGATTTATTTTTAACCAGTTGTGATCCAAATCAAGTTGGCATTACTACCCAGCTGTTACAAAATATAGACGGCTGTGATTCCCTCGTTGTTACGACCACCACATTGTTGGAAAGTGATATAGTAAATGTCATGCTCACCAGTTGTGATCCAGATGATGAAGGAACGACTTCTCAGCTATTACAAAATATAGATGGTTGTGATTCCTTAGTAATAACAACAACTACGCTATTAGAAAGCGATACGGTAAATATCATGCTGACGAGTTGCGATCCAGACGAAGAAGGAATGACTTCTCAGTTGTTACAAAATGCAGATGGTTGTGATTCTTTAGTAATAACGACAACAACACTGTTGGAATCAGATACCGTTAATGTTATGGAGGCTAGCTGCGATCCTGATGATGTAGGGGTTGTTTCTGCGTTACTGCAAAATTTGGATGGCTGTGATTCGCTTGTTATTACAACAACTATTTTGCTGCAAAGTGATACGACCAATATTTTTAATAGTTCTTGTGATCCCAATAATGTAGGTGTTGTAGAAGTATTGTTAGAAACTTTTCAAGGTTGTGATTCTTTAGTGGTTACAACCACGTCTTTTTCAGAGTCAGATACGATTAATGTTTTTAGTGCAAGCTGTGATCCTGGTGAGGTTGGTATGGTCTCCACTAGTTATGTCAACCAATTGGGTTACGATTCTATTGTCATCGAAACAACGACTTTGTTGCCAAGTGATACGATAGAGTTGATGGAAGTTACTTGTGATGAAGATGCTGCGGGTGTTGATGAGCAACTTTTTAGCAATGTGAATAATTGCGACAGCCTCGTTATTACGACAACAATCTTCGAGCCTTTAGATACCACTTTGGTTTTCTTTACAGATTGTGATCCGACTGCTGTTGGAATTGAAACGAATACTTTTACGACAAGTGAAGGATGTGATAGTGTGGTTGTAACCACTACCGAACTTTTGTTGAGCGATACTATCAATCTCCTGCAAACGAGTTGCGAGCTAGACGACGTAGGTGTTGTAGAAGTATTGTTAGAGAATATAAATGGATGCGATAGTTTAGTGATCACAACGACTACATTTCTGGAATCCGATACAACAGAAGTATTTCTTTCCAGTTGTGATCCTGATGATGTAGGGACCACCTCCGTTCTTTTGCAAAACGTAAACGATT
Source organism: Saprospiraceae bacterium (assembly GCA_045105695.1). Lineage (GTDB taxonomy): Bacteria > Bacteroidota > Bacteroidia > Chitinophagales > Saprospiraceae > CALGLS01. The sequence goes on from JBGCDT010000303.1 coordinate 24,826, forward strand.
GTGATAGTCTTGTCATAACAACAACTGTATTTTCAGAATCAGATACGACGAATATCGTCGAAATGAGTTGTGATCCAGAGGAGGTCGGAATCACTACGATGCTTTTGCAAAATCAAAATAATTGCGACAGCCTAGTGATTACCACAACGATGTTACTAGAGTCAGATACGACGGAATTGACGGCAAGTAGTTGTAATCCTGATGATGTTGGTCAGACTTCAGTGTTACTCCAAAACCAAGATGGCTGTGATTCTTTGGTCATTACTACCATTAGTTTTTCAGAGTCGGATACGACGAATATCGCTGAGGTGAGTTGTGATCCAAATCAAGTTGGAGTCACACAAAATTTGCTGGTGAATGTTTTTGGTTGCGATAGTTTGGTCATTACGATAACTTCGTTTTTAGAATCAGATACTACAGAATTATTCTTAAGTAGTTGCGATCCAGATGATGTGGGGAGCAGTGAAGTGCTTTTGCAAAATGAAGAAGGTTGTGATAGTTTAGTCATTACAATTACCTCTTTCTCAGAATCAGATACGACAGCTTTGTTTGCTGGAAGTTGTGATCCTAGTGAGGTAGGGGTTAGTTCTGTTTTGCTTCAGAATCAAAATAATTGTGATAGTCTCGTTGTTACAACAACTATTCTTTGGGAGTCAGATACGACTATGATTTCCAATACGAGCTGTGATCCAAACCAAGTGGGGGTTGTTGAAAACCTGTTAGCAACTTACCAAGGATGTGATAGTTTGATAATTATCACTACAAGTTTTTCAGAATCTGATACTTTTAATATTGCGAGTACAAGTTGTGATCCGAATGACGTTGGCGTCACTTTCACTCCTTTTGTAAATCAATTGGGTTGTGATTCCATCGTTGTAGAAACGACGACTTTGCTGGAAAGCGATACCACTATGATGCAAGCGTTCAGTTGTGATCCAGCTGATGTAGGAGAAACGATGGCTTTGTTTCAAAACCAAAACGGTTGTGATAGTTTGGTCATTACGACAACAGGTTTACTGGATTCAGATATAACGAATTTGACAGCTTCTAGCTGTGACCCAGATGATGTAGGAGTTGTAGAAGTATTGTTAGAAAATCAAAACGGTTGTGATAGTACAGTGATTACGACAACGATGTTTTTGGAATCTGATACCACTTATATTCCTGCGGCCAGTTGTGATCCAGCTGATGTCGGAGAAACCTCTACTTTATTTCAAAATCAAAATGGCTGTGATAGCTTAGTGATTACAACGACTATTTTGCTGCAAAGCGATACGACCTATATCCCTGCGGCTAGTTGTGATCCAGACGATGTTGGTGAATCTACGGTTTTACTTCAGAACCAAAACGGCTGCGATAGCTTATTGATTATTACAACTGAACTGTTGGAAAGTAGTTTTACAGAGGAAGAAGAAACAACCTGTGATCCAACTAGTGTGGGTGTTGTGAACGAAGTATTTGTTAATCAGTTTGGCTGTGATTCTTTGGTGGTTACAACTACGATCTTATTGCCCTTGGATAGTTGTTCGATAGAAGGATCTTTGCTAGGGATGACTTTGCCATGTGCTGAAGACGAAGGGACGATTACATTAACGGTTACTATAGGGCAAGCCCCCTACACCTATGATTGGGAAGGTTCGTCAACAACAAGTCCGCTAGGCTCGGGAACTATAGAAAATGCAGATGTTCCAACAGAAATTAATGGTTTACCAACTGGAACGTATACCGTGACTGTAACTTCTAACAATGGTATTACAACTGTGTTAAATGCAGTTATAGATCAGATTCTGCCACAAACTATAGAGACAACAATTACCTCAGATTATAATGGATTTGATCTAAGCTGTTCTGATTCTGAAAACGGATCAGCGATAGTATCTGTGCAGAGTGGGGGAGAAGCACCCTTTACTTACAATTGGTCAACTGGAGAAAATACAGCAGAAGCAACAAGTCTTTCTGCGGCTTGGGCTTATGTGATGGTTACGGATGGCAGCGGTTGCGAGGCCATTGATTCAGTACTACTTGATCCACCGCCTGCTGTTGGTGTAGAACTGTTGGCTTTTGATGAAACCTGTTATGAATCAGGTGATGGCTATATCATAGTAGATAGTTTTTATGGTGGCTCGGCGCCCTATCTATACTCGATGGATGAAGCGACTTATTCTAGTCTTTCGCTTTTTGCGAATTTAATGACGGGGGAGTATTCTGTTGCTATTCAAGATGCCAATGGATGCACTAGTTCAGCAGATGTTGCAGTGAGTAGTCCTCCGGCGATTACTTTAGATTTGGGAGAGGATTTTACGATTGACTTAGGTGAAGCCATTTCTATAACAGCCGTAACCAATCAGACTGTGCAAATGCTTGATACGATCATCTGGCAGTCTCAGGATGATAGCTTGTCTTGTGATTTTTGTCTCCGTCAGGAGGTGCGACCTTTTGATACCAATCGGTATAACATTCTATTAGTAGATGAAAATGGTTGTGAAAGAGAAGATGATATTTTTGTAAGTGTACAGAAGGATAGGGGTGTTTATATTCCAAATGCTTTTAGTCCGAATGGTGATGGAAACAATG
>JBGCDT010000304.1:0-11228 GCA_045105695.1 Saprospiraceae bacterium
ATTTCTCACTCCTCCACTCACCCCCTACTAGCAATCTAGCAACATAAACGCCATTCGGCAAACTCAGTTCTAACAAACTAATTACATTGCCCCCTGCCTCTGCGGAGAATAATTCTGACTTCATTAATTTACCGTCTACATTTTGGAGATGTAGTTGCACATTGGCCGCTTGTTCACTCTGGAAAGACAAGTTGATTCCTCCTCTCGTTGGGTTTGGATATATCTTGATTGCCTCTAAAACTTTCGTTAAATCGGACTCTGTTGTTCTTCCATCTGCACTTGCAGTTTCATCATCTCCATTAGAAACCAGATTCTGAATCGGCGGCGTAGCAGTGCTGTAAGTAACACATAACTCTGCCGACTGCTCGATTCCTTCACCATCAAAAGATTCCGCTACTCGTTTTCCAACGCCATCCATAAAGATCACGATCGAACTACCTTCAGAAAAGCCTGGTCGATTGACAACTTCTTGAATAACGTTAGCAAAATTAACGGTCAATTGTGCTGGGCCAACTTGTCCTTTTGCAGTCCACATCTCAGGAGACCAAAGCATTTCTGAATTCGTCTTTGGTCGATTTGATAATTCAAAATTACTGCCTGCAAAAGAAGCTGCATCATCACTTGCTTCTGCAAAAATGGCAATCTGACAAGGATCTACATTCTTCGTCTCATCGGCAGTAAATTGTATTTCCGCAGATTCAATAACTGCTCCCTGAGGAAGCCCCAGATTTGCGAAACGCATTCCGACCAACTGCATATCATCATCTTCCAGCAATTCTAAATCACTACTTCCTGTGGAGACTTTTCCACTGGTATCTTCCTCAGCGTCATCATTGGAAGCAGCTACGCTTTTACATACCGTTTCAGAGTTCCCTGGAATCACTCCCAGACAGTTGCAACTTGCATTAACAATGTCGTTAATTGTAAGTGGGTTTCCATCATCACAACCATCTCCAATGTTTGCTTGAAGCGTAGGACAATCAGGAAGAGTACCTACGCAATTACAATTATCATTAATAGCGTCATTAGTTGTAAGACTATTGTTATCATTACAAGGTGTGCCTGGCTCAGCACCAAAACAAATGTCCTCGCCATTGCAAGTTCCATCTCCATCATCGTCTTCGCAAGAGAAGGTATAAGAAATAACTAGAGTAGGCGCTCCCACTGTAGAACCATCGTAGGATTCAGCTACTCTTCTACCCTGCCCTTCAAAGATGAAAGCCATAGGACTATCACTGCTGTAACCAGGGCGGTCGATCATTTCCTGAACTATATTTGCCAAGTCACTCGTTCGCTGAGCAAGTCCTGCCAAACCTGTAGAAGACCAACTGGAAGGTTGCCAAGTTGCACTAGCAGAAGTTCTTGCTCGTGAACTGATATTCAAATCAACTTTTGCAAATGTAGCAGCATTGTTAGAAGCCTCTCCTGTTATTTCAACAATACAAGGATCAGCATTTTTCGTTTCATCAACAGTGAACTGAATATAAGCTTCCGCAATCTGCGCTCCCAGAGGAATGCCGGTATTAATGAATCGAACTCCGATAACCTGATTTTGGTTGTCGTCCATTAATTCTAAATCACTACTCGTAATAGAAATCAATCCACCAGCTCTTTCCTCTGCATCATCGGAAGAAACAGCTACAGGAATACTTACGGTCTCTATTTGTAACAATACTCCTACGCATTCACAATTAGCGTTTACCACGTCATTTTCAGTGAGTGGATTTCCATCGTTACAAAAGTCTCCTACGTTCGCTTCTAGAACAGCGCAATCAAATAAAGAACCTATACAGTTACAATTTACATCTAGAAGATCATTACTAGTATTAGGATTTCCATCATCACAAGGACTGCCTACATTCGCGTTGAAGACAGAACAATCGAATGGTGTCCCTGCACAATTGCAATCATTGGTGACGATGTCATTATATGTAGAAGCATTGTTATCATTACAAGGAGTTCCAAACTCAGCTTGTAGCGAAGGACAATCATAAAGTGTTCCGACACAATTACAATCATTAGTTACGACATCATCATAAGTTCCAACGTTGTTGTCATTACAAGGGCTTCCGACAGTGAGTTGTAGCGTTGGACAAAATCCCTCAGTACCAGTACAGTTACAGTTTTCGTCAACAACATCATCAAAAGTTGTTGGATCACCATCATCGCAAGCTAGTCCAAACTCTGGTCCGTTAGGGCAAGGATCATTGTCATCGCAAATGCCATCGTTATCTGCGTCAGCGCAAGGTGTTGTTTCGTAGCTGATGCAAAGTTGAGCAGCTTCACTTGCTGCCCCATCATAAGATGTAGCAACTCTCTTGCCCGCGCCATTCATAATAAAAGCAATGGGGCTACTTGCACCGTACCCAGGCTGTCCAATTATCTCTGAGAGAATACCAGCAAGATTTGGCGTACGTTGAGCAGGACCACTAGCGCCTTCTGACTGCCAGTTTGGTGGAACCCAGTTGACAAATGTATTTGTTTTGTTACGACTACTAATATTGTTGTCTTCTTTTACAAAAGTGAGAGCATTCGTGCTCAACTCTCCATAAATTTGAATATCAACTGGATTTACATTGACATCTTCATCTACTGTAAATTGAATATAAGCATCTGTAATACTAGCCCCAGGGTTGACACCTACCCCTGTAAACCTCAAGCCGATATGTTGGGAACTATGATCAGTCACTAATTCCAAATCACCACTTGTCGTAGAAATAGTTCCGCTTCCACGCTCCTCCGCATCATCAGAGCCCATTGAAATTGGAATGCAAATTTCCTGACTTCCACCAACGCTGATCGCTATATTAGATTGATAAAGTTGTGCTCCCGAAGCATCATAAGCGATGGCTTCGATTTCGTAATTCCCTAAAGAGGTTGGCGCAGTCCAGCTTTGGTAGTAAGGAAAAGAACTATCAGAGCCAATCAGACCTCCACCTACGTAGAATTTCACTTCATTGACTTCATTCATCACTTCTTCGGAAAGCTCCGTTGTAATCGTAATATTTTGTAAAGGAGGAAAAGCTGCTCCGTTCAAAGGATTCGCAATAGCAAAGTCTCCTGCGTTTCCAGTTTCTCCTTTTACAATGGTAAAGTAATCTTCTACCTCTTCAGAGTCATTGATAAACTGGTAAAGGAATTCAGAATCTGAAACCAATAACTGTACAGAACCTGGCGAGCCTGAGTTATAGTGCATCACGGGGTGATCTAATTCATCCCAGTCATTATCATCCTGACCAGCGGTACCTGCGACAACGTAAACGGTACCTATCTCAGAATCTATTTTGTTATAAGCACCATCTCCATCTATTTGTCCATCCCCCATATCTACTCCGTGGATATTACTATCAAAGGTATTTGATTTGCCGTAGTGACCATTGATGAGATAGGATCGCTGATAGCTATGCGAGTGACTAGATAAGACTAAGTCTACGCCTGCTGCTTCCATGATCGGCATAAAATTCTGGCGTACATCGGTTGGTTTTGGATCATCATCAGAGTCATTATTATTCGACCCAGTGTAAGGTCTGTGATGAAGTAGAACAACTTTCCATTGTGCTTCTGTCGCAGCAAGATCAGCAGCCAGCCAGGTTAACATCTCGCCATCTGGTTCACGATCTACATCTACTGTATTTAGTGAGACAACGTGCATATTTCCATAATCAAAAGAGAAGTAAGCCTCTGTCCCTGTTGGCAAACCACCTGCTTCTCCATTTCGAGGAAAATCAAAAACATCGTAATAAACGCCCGACTCATCCTCACTGTCCGCGCTAGTGGCATCGTGGTTTCCCAGACAAGACCAGGAAACTGTGTTTGCTAATCGTTCCTGATACATATCAAAAATGAGCTCTCCGTACTCGTCATCTTTCCCATCATCATAGGCATTGTCTCCGGTGAAAAGAATCATATCAATATGTTCGTCACCAACTACATTATAGTAAGCATCTCTAACGGTTTCCTGCTCAGGATCACCAGTACCGGCGTTTCCGAGCATCCATGCGCGTATGGTTTGGTTGTAATCTGTAGAAGCGGGATGTGTTTTGAAATATTGGTTGGCATTGATTGATGGATACTGCCCACTGTTGTTGCCAATGCGGTAGTAGTATTTTGTAGCAGAAGCTAGTCCTGTGATTTTGACACTATGATCTTCATGGGAGCCACTTGCGGTAGCCGTTTGATTGAGATTATTAATGTCGGTTCCATACCAGACTTTCGAAGATGTACTAACGTTCGTACGCCAGCGTAGTACTATGCTACTTGGGGTAGAAAGCTGTAAATATGGGCCACGTTCAATAGACTGTGCAGTAATGTCAGATTGTGGCCACAATAGGCATAGCAATAACAAAGGGGCTAAGTAATGTTTTACATTCATGGTATTCAGAGGTTTGAGTATTGTTTTCTAAAAATGGTTTTTGTTCTTACTCTTTGATCGGACTACTACTTAAAATAGTTACAGAATAGCAATTCGATTTTTTGTGTTTTTGATCCTAATTTAGTTTTTGATACAACTAAAGATCGCCACACGACAGTATGTTACGGTATTAACGGGATGGGTAATCCTTGAAATTTCTTAATGGATGAAACGCTTAAGACAGGTTTTGTAGGAAGGCTACATTTCAGGCGAAAAATAAGAACTATGATCCTCCTTAAAACTAAGCTATGCGAAGATAGGCTTTTTCTAGTATTTTAAAAAAGAGATTATGCAGTAAATCACCTTTGTTTAAGAAAAAAATGAAAATAGATTAATGATATTATAAATCTTAATTATCTTCGTACTGTTTTAAAAAGAAAAGTCTTGTAAACAGCCTGTTTCTTAGAATAAATACGACTTACCCAAAACCTTCTAAAACCCTACCTCAGAACTATTTTCTATGTGTAGGAACACACAGAGGCCCTTACCCTTAAATTGTCCGTTTAGAAACCAGCGGATTTTTTGGTATAGTATTAATCGATAATACAAATCCAGCTTACAAACAAAATACTATTGAGAATGCTACGGCAATGATACTGCTATTAAGTCAGTACATTTGCAAATTGGCTAAGAACTACGAAGGCCAATATCTACCGATTTTAAAGCAAAATTTAGTTGTACAGATTTAGTGATCTGTCACAGCTATTTCAAATCTGTTGATGTTGACTGGTAGTCATAAGGTGGTACTTTACAAAAGACCATTTTCAAAATTACTATATACTAGACTAACACATCAATCAATGAAAAGCGTTGCGGATATAGAAAGTTTATCAGGAGCTCCCAAGTGGTATGACGCCGACTTGCCGCTTTGGTATGCCTATTTCTTTATTGCTCTTTGCATTACGGTTTATTTGATTTACAAATCAAAACCTAAGTATCCATTTGAGATTGGAGCATTGCTGTTCTACCTATTGACAGGTAATGCCAGCCGAATTCTAACCTTGGATATTGGGATTATTGATATACAGCCTCCACGGGCCATCTTCTTGATTCTATCCTTCTTTCTTGTTCGAAAAATATTTTACGGTACGGAAAAAGTCTTCCCACAGTCCCTTTGGCGGATGCCCTGGTTTATGGTCTTTCTATATGCCTATGTTATATTTCTGACGGTTTCTCAGATCACACATGTGGGGCAGATCAAGCCGATGAAGATTGTGACCAATGCCATTGAGAATGTCAATTTTCTAGTCATCATCTACGCTTTGATAATTATTATTGACAAGAAGACACTGGAACTGATAGCCAAAGCTATGATCATTACGGCCATCTTCAGTTGTATCATTAGTATATTACAAATAGGATATCATCCGCTGTTCATGCGACTGGGAGATCATCGAATTGCTTTTGGTAGTCTACTGCGAGCTAATGGTCTGTTTAGTGCCGAAAATTACAACTCTTACTTCCTTATTATTACAATGATATGGACACTCATTACAGTCCATAAACCCATTCTAAAGTGGAGCCTGATAGGCCTCTTCATCGTTGGAGTTCTTATAACCTTCCATAGAATGAGTTACCTGATTATGAGTATCATCTTTGCGATTTACTTTTTGAAGTTAGATAAGATACGGTTGGATCGAGTAATCATTCTAAGCCTTGGAGGAGCGACCTGCCTGCTGGCCTTGTTTGTCTTTTTCCAAGCGGAGATTATGGGTTCTTCATTTGTACAAGAGCGTATGACCGATCACGTCGACGGTAGAAAAGGATACTATACTATGGTTTTTGATAACATCGGAGACAAACCTGTCTTCGGGTTTGGTGGAAAGAAAAACGATGTCTATTACCAGGCCATGATTCGTATTACCGGAGAGATGAACCGAGCGACAGGTACCACCGGAGGAATCCACAGTGGTTACTTTTCCACCTTATTCTATTATGGAATTCCGGCATGCTTTTTCTTTACAACATTCATATTACTTACTATATATTATTTTGGGTATATGACGCGCTATCATTTGTTTTTTGCAATACCCTTCATAATGGCCATCATCTATTGCATTGGTAGTTTTACAAATACATTTTTATTTGACCGCTACCTCGCCATCTTGTTTGCCATACATATCGGAGTAGGAATGGGCGCCCGTCATATGATGGAATTCATCCCCCACCCGATCAACGAAAAAAAGTCAGTGGATTCCGAAGACAGAACCCCTGCCCGCCTGGAATATGAGTATTAAAAAAATCAGTCAGCTTTGGAATAAGATCATGGGTAAAGGCCATGAGCGAACCGTAAAAGCAAAGAAGAATATATTTCAGGCCATTTTCTTTAAAGGCATCGGTGTATTCATCGGCTTCTTATATGTCCCTTTACAGGCTGGCTATCTCGGCGAGTACAAGTATGGTATCTTCCTTTTGTTTGTTTCCTTATTAGAATGGTTTGAAGAACTAGATGTCGGAATCGGCAACGGCCTGCGGAATAGATTCGGAGAAGCCATCGCCGACGGAGATGAGAAAAAGGCAAGAGCTTTTGTAAGTACTGCTTACTTCATATTGGGAGCCATCTTCTCTGTCGCTTCTCTAATTGTAATTATTGCCTGTTATTTCATTCCCTGGACGAGCCTTGTCAAAGAGAGTGAAAACCTAGAAGGCATGGAAGCCGTCTTCGTTTCTAATCAGGAACTCATGATACTGGCGATGCTGATGTTTGCCGCATTTGCGATTCGCTTTGTAGCTTCCTTGGTTTATCAAATCTTTTATGCTTTGCAGAAAGCGGGGATGGTTGATTTGTTTGCCACCTTGGGGAAGGTTGCCTTTCTGATTGTTATTTTCATACTAATGTATACGACGGAGGAATCACTGATTCTCTTTGGATTAGGGAAGACCTTTACCTTTGCGATGATTCCCATCCTTGTTGGTTTCTATTATTTCAATAAGGCATTTCGCCCTTATCGACCTTCCTGGAAACTAGCGAGTAGAGAACACTTCAAAGGTTTGTTTTCTTTAGGGATGCAGTTCTTTTTGATCAAAAGCTCTATGATTGTAATTTTCAGTACGAACATCTTCTTGATCAATGCCTTTGTAGGAGCAGATGTGATTCCACAGTACGATTCGGCTTATAAGTACATGGCTGTTTTCATTCTATTCTTCAATATCATCACCAATCAGATGTGGTCAGCCAATACCGAAGCTTATCGCAAAGGAGATATGCAATGGATGAAAAGTGCTATGAAAAAAATAAATCTAATTTGGGTAGCAACCCTATTTGCAGCAGCGTTTATGATACTGGTTTCGCCTTATGTCTATGAATTTTGGCTGAGAGGCAAAGTAACAACTCCGTCAATTTTACTTACCTTTGCAATAGCAGTTTCCGTAAGTATCACGACATGGGTCAATAGTTACAACATCGTCATCAATGGTACAGGGAAGGTGCGTCTGCAAATGTATACCTGGATGGCTACCGCAGTTTTGAACATTCCATTATGTTATTTCTTTGCGGTTGTTATGAATCTTGGTATCATCGGTATCGTCCTTGGGACTATCGTTTGCATGATCCCGCTAGCCGTTTTATCACCAATACAGGTGTACAAATTACTCAACAAGACTGATTCAGGAATATGGTCGAAATAACCTTTCGGCAAATACTTTTGCTTAACCGCAAAAACTATATCAAAGTACTTATCCAGCCCAAACAATATAGATTAAAAAGACCTTAGATTTTGTAACATTATTATTCTAATATTCATATAACTCTAAATCAGAGAGTTAAGAGCATATTTTAATTCACATATTTATTTTACCCTGTTTATAGAATTTCGGATGACCTTCAAAGTGCTTAACTTGCAACTCGAATTCAAATAGAAGTTCTATAATCACCTAATTAACAAATTTATATCTTATGAAGGTAGCATTAGTCACCGGCTCCTCGGGATTGATAGGCAGCGAAGCCTGCAAATTTTTCCACACACAAGGATTTCATGTAGTAGGTATTGATAACGATATGCGCCAGTATTTCTTTGGTGCAGATGCCAGTACCAAGCCGATGGAGCACTCACTCAAATCGGAACTTGAAAACTTCACACATCATTCCGTAGACATCCGCGATGTGGATGGCCTCGAAAAAATCTTCAAACAATACAATACCGACATCAAGGTTATTATCCACACGGCTGCTCAGCCTTCTCATGACTGGGCTGCTAAGGAACCGTTCACAGATTTCTCTGTAAATGCAACGGGTACCATCAATATGTTGGAAATGAATCGTCTACACTGCTTCGACGCGGTATTCATCTTCACGAGCACCAACAAGGTATACGGAGATACACCGAACTTCTTACCATTGGTAGAATTGGACAAGCGTTGGGAAGTTGACGAAAGTCATGCTTACTTCAAAGACGGTATCGACGAATCCATGTCTATCGACAACTGCAAGCACAGCATCTTCGGAGCCAGTAAAGTAGCTGCGGACATCATGGTTCAGGAATACGGAAAATACTTCGGTATGAAAACAGCGGCCTTCCGAGGTGGTTGCCTAACCGGGCCTACGCACCAAGGTGCAGAGCTACACGGCTTTTTAGCTTACCTGATTAAGTGTGCTGTTTCTGGAAAGCACTACACCATCTTCGGTTACAAAGGAAAGCAGGTGAGAGACAATATCCATTCTGTGGATTTGATCAATGCCTTCTGGAACTTCTATCAGGCTCCACGCATGGGTGAGGTATACAACATTGGTGGTTCAAGACATTCTAATATTTCTATGATCGAAGCAATTGAGGCGATTGAAGCGATTAGTGGTCATAAATTGAACTACACCATTGGAGAGACCAACCGTATCGGAGACCACATGTGGTATGTTTCTGATATTGGAAAGTTCAAAAACCATTATCCAAACTTTGCTTACGAATACGACATGGATAGAATCCTGAAAGAGATGATTGCAGCAGCAGAAGCAAAAATGGTAAAGGCTTAATATTATAATCCAATAAGGTAACCTCTGATTTATTTGTCATTCAGAGGTTACCTTAATCCCAACTTTGAACATATACAAAGCTCCAACCGCCCAGTCAAAGTGGAGTAGTAGCAGGAAATAACACATCAAAAGATGTAATTCCTTTGTCATATTAAAAATCCTTGTTATTTTTGTGCTTCGAATCGGAGATTAATAAACTCCAATCTTATTTCCCTTAAACTGATTCGACAAGCAAAAGCCCTTTTTAATAGCGACAAGATTCTTTCTTTTTGCAATTAGAAACTCCTAACTCTTCCTGCTTTTTATTAATTGAAAAGTGATTGTCCAATTGAAATGAACAATCTTTCAGGGCTAAGCACACACTTTCACTACCCATTTTAAACACGCGAGCTTCAAAACCGAAAGCTAAATTTCGACTTCTATTTAAAGATAGGAGTTATAAAAAGTATTGTCCCTCGAATTCTTTGAAATTATATAACCCCCCTGCCCCTGGCAGTATATTTTTTAACCACGGACTACTTACATAACCAAGAATTATGATTCCAAAGAGGCAACATATCATATCAAGCCATATTTTGATGGAGTTTATTTTATTAAACATCTCCATTGCATTGGTTTTTTATCTAAAGAATTACGACATCTTCTCTACGACCAGAGTCTATGATGCCGCTACGGATATTTTGACGCTAGGCGTTATCTTCAACCTGATCTGGGGTTTGATCGTTTTGTTGAACGGAGAATTGGACCTTTACGTAAATTCCAAAATCCGTAAGCGCATCAAGTACATCATTCTGAATACTTTCCTATTCATCGGAATGACATCTACACTGGCTATTCTTTTCAAACTGGAATACTTCAACAGAACTTCCTTTCTGTTACCTATCTTTTTGTTTTCCTTTTTGAACCTTACCTTCTTCTCAGTCCTTGCGGCTTATAACAATCGGAAGAACAAAAACAATACATTTGGTTCTGCGCTATTGGTTTTAGCTAAGAAAAGCAAATGGAGAGACATCACTCCTTTTTCTAAAAAAATTCAGGAACGTGGTTATAACATCGTAGGATTCCTATCTGATAAAAACGGAACGGAAGACGCGACTGGCCTCGAAGGACTGGGTGGTCTCGAAGGATTGAAAGCCGTTATCAAAGACAGAAAAGTAGACGAAATCTTTGTGGCTTCTGCCTTGAAGAAAAGACAACTAAAGAAAATTTACGACATAGCGGATTACCAAGGCGTACGTGTAAACCTGATTCCAAAGGCACACCAGGTAGCTGGTACAAAACTAAAATCTTACGACCTCGGAGGACTTGCCGTCTTTCCGCACCGTCAGACACCATTGGATGATTTCAATAACTTCTTGCTAAAAAGAACCTTTGACATCTTCTTCTCTCTTAGCGTACTGATCGTTTTCTTCCCAGTATTTTTACTCATCGGTTTGATTATCTACATGGATGGAAAAGGACCTGTGATGTACACGCCAATGCGTAAAGGAGTTGGAGGACGAACATTCCGTTGCTACAAATTCCGCTCAATGTCTGTCTGCGATGATATTCATAATGGAACTCAATCAACCAAAGTCAATGATGTAAGAATCACGATGATCGGAAAATACTTACGTAAATTCGACTTAGATGAGTTACCTCAATTCTACAATGTACTGATCGGAGATATGAGTGTCGTAGGACCTCGTCCGCATAGAACTAACCTACAGAATGATTTCAGAAAGATCGTAAACGACTACATGGTTCGTTCTTACGTGAAGCCAGGGATCACCGGTTGGGCGCAAGTCAATGGCTGGAGAGGACCAACTCAGACACTGGAGCAAAAGCAGGAGCGTATCAAGCACGACTTGT
>JBGCDT010000305.1:0-6660 GCA_045105695.1 Saprospiraceae bacterium
TTAATGTAATATTCGAAGGACAGCTAAGAGTGATGTCTGTTAGCTCATCTTTACTGTTTGAGGGCCTTTCATTGTTATTGGCAAAAGTCAACTGTCCAAAGAACAGTAACATCACACAACAACTCATGAAAACTTTGTAAAATTGGTTGATTTTCATAATTGTAAAATGTTGGTTAATTAAAAAATTGTAAAAACTCTTGTTTATACGTTAGCATCAGTACTAAAAGCGAAAGAAGACATAACGGAATATTAGCCTCTCGAAAGAAGCTATTAAAAAAATCTAATTTAGATTAGTAGGTATCTCTACAATCGGTTAGAATGTAGAGACAATAAAGGTGGATTATTGTCTTCAGATTTGAAGTAACGAGAATGGTGTTGCTCTAAAAGTTTGGATGAGCTGTGTGTAAAGGTAGTATTTCAGTTGATTCTTTAGAATGTTCTTTGTTTTTTTTGATATAAAAGTTAATTATATGTTGACGTACAGCTACGAAATCATTCAATTGTAGTGTACTTGATTATGAATTCTAATAAAAATAGCCTGTAGCAAGAAAAAAAATAAAAATTATTATCTCTTTACCCTTAAAGAAAAAAGGCTTGGCGGTTATCGCCAAGCCTTTTTTATCTGTTTCGTAAACATATTATGCACGCTCTTCTCCCCTTTTCAATACAACTCGCCCTGGAGTACAATCCATAAAAGACGTCTTACCATGCCAGTGCCCTTCCAGTATCAACTCTTCGTTTTCTTTTTTGAGTAATAGGATATAGTTTTTAAGACACCATTCCATCTGTACATCTTGTTTTACTATATTGTCTTTGATTTCTGTGTCTTTTAGTAGGAGTGACATACCTGCCTCAAATGTACCTTCGACCTCTATCGTTGCATGAATTTCATGGCCGCTAATAATAGAGGTTCCGCTGACCTTTCCGTTTTTGTCTTGTAAATGAAGTTGGATGTCATAGGTTATTTCTTCCTTTTCGCCATCTTCATTGATCTCGCCATCCTGAGTTGTTACGCCACTCCAGAAGCCAGACAAATCTACTGGTTCATCAATCATGACAGGCTCATCTACCTGCAACATTAAGAAACTTAAAAAAAGTGTATAAAAAAGCATAGTATTTATTTAATGGTTATTGTTTTTTTATCAAAAGGAGATAAGGCAACACCTAGTGTTTTAGCTTCTACCTCAACTCGAAATTCAGAGTTTACTTTACTGAACCATTTACTGATTTTGACTAAACCGCCCATAAGAAAATTCTGATTCCCAATTTCATCCATCTTAGAATCGCTTACACTAAAAGGCAATTCAAACCCTAACTCCACAGGTTCACCTCCTGGTATATCTATTGAACGATCCAAAGTAATCGCTCCGAGTTCATACTCATCTACAAGTCGGTCCTCATCACGTCCTCTGGAATATCGCTCTACCAATTTAATATGAACTCGAGTAACAGTCTGAGGGCTCATAGAATAAAAACGCAATCGGCCCTTTATAGAACCATCTGATTCGCGTACTTCTTCTGGTAAAAGTAATTCTACTTTTACGCCTTCTATCCCAAGCCATTTTTTTACTTTACCAAACATATTATTTTGGATTTAGTGAATTTAAAGAATCAAAGGTCTTAGACCATTCGCGCATGCCAGCTCTCTCCCAAGGGCTTCAACCATCCTGCTTCGAAGTCCCCTTTAGTCGCAACGAGATTATCAAAAACTAAAGTTGATTCATTAATCACACCTTCATGATACAATTTTGCAAAATCTTCTTTCTGAGCTGTTTTCACTTCTTCGCCATCTTTCCAAGCAAAGGTCATTCGGTCAAAAAAATCAACTCCATATTGCTGCTGTAATCGTCGCACAAAACTAACGGAGCTATCTATCGAACAACCACTCGCCCCAGCCTGTGATTCGTCTACCATTAATACTAAAAACCGATTGTGATAGATATTCGCCTGAGCCTTAAGGGCCTGACTGTGGCTCACCCATCCTTGCGCAAAGGTATCCACCTGAGTTTTTATGTCACTAAGTTCCTCAGACGAAAACGGTCTACTGCTTTGATAAATCCAAACCCTGGTCTCTGCTGAAAGATTTGTAATATTATTGTTTAAGTCCATTTGTTGTTATTGACTATTAGTTCTGCAAGATCGTAAACCATAACCTCATCTTGCTTTTCTTTGGCTTTCATTCCATCAGAAAGCATCGTGATACAAAACGGACAATTAGCGGCAACTATTGTAGCTCCGGTCGCTAATGCTTCTTCGGTTCTTTCGATGTTTATTCGCTTATCGCCGGGTTCGTCCTCTTTGAACATTTGTGCCCCACCTGCGCCACAGCATAGGCCGTTGGTGCGAGCGCGTTCCATTTCTACGAGATCATTGTCCATGGATTCCAAAACGGATCTTGGTGCTTCATAGATATTGTTTGCTCTTCCGAGGTAACAGCTATCGTGGTAAGTGATTTTCTTTCCACTGAATGCGCCACCGCCTTCCATCTTTAGTTTTCCTTCGTCGATCAGACTTTGGAGGAATTGTGTGTGGTGATGTACTTCATAGTTTCCGCCTAAAGCTGGATATTCATTTTTTAGAATATTAAAACAATGCGGACAGGTCGTAACGATTTTTTTGACGTTGTACATCTTTAGCGTTTCGATATTCTGTAGAGCTGTCATCTGGAAAACGAACTCGTTTCCAGCACGTCGGGCTGGATCTCCTGTACAGGATTCTTCCTTTCCTAAGATGGCGAAGTCAACACCAGTCTCGTTCAGAATTTTAGCGAAAGCTTTTACCACTTTTTGGGCTCTGGCATCAAAGCTTCCTGCACAACCTACCCAAAATAGAATTTCGGGTTCTTTACCTGCCGCCGCCATGTCGGCCATTATCGGGATGTTTAATTTTGACATTTATTATATTTTCGGTGAACGGTACCCGGTTTTTAGTTATGCCGGTTGTCGTTAAGATACTTTTTGTAAAACTATTGTTAGAATTATTGGAAAATAATTTTCCCTGATTTTAAAGTGCTGCCTTTTTCGTTGTTAAGTTGATACCAAAATAAAAGATTAGCACTATTTATTTCTGATTTATTTAAAACGGTAGTTCCTTTTTTTATCTCTTTAGAAGCAACCAATTTACCTACAGAATCAAACAACTGTAATCTAAAGTTTGTTGCATCCGGCAAATTCGTCAATTCAATAGTAACTTGATTAGCAGCAGGTTGCGGGTAGATTTCCATTTGTAGGGTAGCATATTCCAAATTTGAAATACTCGATGGAAAAGCGGCATCAAATAAATTCTGCAATGAGTCTATAGGTTCTATACCATCTCCATCGTTTGTTTCCATACCAAGTACTAAAGAAGGATTTCCCATCTCATCGTTTGGTTGCGCTACTTTCAAAAAAGCAAACAAAGAGGAGGTTCCATTATCTGCACATCGTGAATCCGCTCCAACCACATTTGCTCCTTGCATAGCGGCCATCAGCTTTTCAGCTAAAGTACCTTCTGTTGCAAGAAAGTTGTTTTCCATATTTATTAGTATCGTAGAATCTAACAAGATGTTTCCTTGTATAGAATACGTAGGTCCAGTTCGATGTGCTTTAAAATCATCAGTATTGACTCCAGTATGAGCAGCTGAAGATGCTTCTCCGTTTTCTAATCGTACGATACCATATTGTCTAAGCGTAGGGTTGTTCTGAAAATCGTTTGCTACCAACCAATCAATGATCTCTTGTGGAGAATCACCCGCCTCCATTCGAGCACTTGCGTTGTTTTGGTTTTGTTCTGAATACCAAGCTTGTGTATTGATGGCCCCAATTCCAGGGAATAAGACGCCTAGGAAGTCTGGCGGCAATCCAAAATTCACTAATTCTACACAAGAGGCTCCGGCGCTTCCAACTTCCCCAGTCTCTGGATCAACAGCTACGATGGAGAAGGTGTCCTGAGCATTTACGATTAAGGTCAAAAAACAGAAAACAGAGAATATGAAAAACTTTTTCATTTTTATTTTTTTCATTAAGCGGCCAGTAAGCCAGTGTATGGATCAGTAGAATGCTTCAGCATTCTCCGAGCGCGATAGAAGTCATTTTTAATTTTTATTTAAATTTTCATTTTCATTAAACTAGTTATAGTCCGGTAAAAAGGAATGCTTCTCCGCATACTCCATCATCTGCCCCATAAAATCATCTGGGTATTCTACGTTGACATCCGTGATTTCTCCGTCTGCATTTTTCACAGGAACCAATCTTGGATTGATAAAACCGCCATAAGGTGGAATCTCCAATCGCTCCGAACGACTGCGTACTTCCTGATGAATGTCCTTGTCTACAATAACACCATAGTCTTCGATCAAGGCTTTACCGGCTGCATAATCTCCTTGGGACTTTATGCGCTGAACTTCTGTTAATAATTCTTTGAATAAGCCATGTAGCTTGTCGTAGTCTTTTATGTCGAAGTAGGTTTTACCATCACGTGTTACTTTTTCTATGACCTTGTCTTTTTGTCCTTTTTGGAAAACCCAGTTGGCTACCATCTGACGGTTACGCATATGTGCTTGTTGAATGTTTTTACCAGGTTCGATTCTACGGAGTTGAAGCATCATACCATTTTTGATATACGAATCATACTGTGCTTTTCCGACATCAAGGGATTCCATCAAACCTAGATCAACTAATTTTTTATCCATAATGTAAACCAATCCAACAAGGTCTGCACGTGCCTCCTCTAATGGCGAAGCATAGTTTTTCAAAGTCTCCTTTGGTGTAGCTACGTCTGGCTCTAATTGACCTGAAGCATGTCCAACGACTTCATGTAAAGCTGTGTGCATTTTGCTGGCAAGCTTTCCATGTGCTTTTGACAAACGCATTTCTTCTTCGTCATGAGAAAATTCAGCAAGTAGTCCTGGGCCGTCTGCGTTGCTATATGCTTCGATGATATTTCCTAAGGAAACAGACTTGGAACCGTGCTCTGTTCGAATCCAATTCGCATTTGGTAAGTTTACACCAATTGGAGTTGAAGGCGAAGCATCGCCAGATTCACCAGCGACGGTTACTACCTTATATGATACACCAACTACTTTGTCTTTTTTATGCGCTTTCATAATCGGGCTGTTGTCCTCAAACCATTGTGCATTGTCAGCAACAACGGCCATACGCGCAGAGGCATCAAAGTCTTTGATTTGAATAATACTTTCGTAAGAACCAGTATAACCTTTAGGGTCTTGATAAACTTCTATGAAAGAATTGATGTAGTCAATATCTCCTTCCGTTGCTTTTACCCAAGCGACGTTGTAGTCGTCCCATGTTTTCAGATCACCGGTTTGGTAGTACTTGATGAGTAGTTTTAATGCCTCTCCTTGTGCTTGATTTTCGGCAACGGTAACTGCCTTTTCCAACCACTTGATGATTTCCTTGATCGCTTCTCCATAGAGTCCGTCTGCATAGTAAACCTCTTCCATCAGCTTTCCATCTTTGCGAACGAGCTTACTGTTCAAGCCATAAGAAAGAGGTCGCTTAGAGTCTTTGTTAGCCATCAGTTTTTTGTAGTAAGCATCCACCTCAGCCTCTGTAATATCAGGGCTGTAGAAGTTTACCGCCGATGCTTTCACTAAATCTTTATTCGGATCAAAGTTGATTTTCTTAGCATCAAAATTAGGGTCGAATATAGCCGTTAGTGCTTCTTCGTTAATCTCTGTCTTTGTTTCCTTCATGGCTTGTACAAACCATTCTTTATCAAATTCTGGAATAAACTTATCGTTACCATAGTGATGATGAATACCACTAGAGAACCACATTCTTTTAGCGTAAGTAAGTAGCGCTTCGTAGTTAGCAGCAGTTTTATCTCCTTTATAGTTTGCAAGAACATTTTCAATACCTCTGCGGATGTGAAGGTTATGGCGATAATTCATATCCCACATGATGTCTCGTCCTGCAAGTCCTGCCTGAGTGAGGTAGTAAACAAGTTTCTTTTGAGATAAAGAGAGCTTATCAAAACCAGGGACCTGGTATCGGATCATTTTGATGTCAGCGAAGTTTTCTGTGTTCCAGACGAATTCGTCGGTTGATGCTGTTTTTGTATCAGCTTGATCCTTAGTCGTTTCCGTTGAACTTTCCTTCGTTGCATCTCCGCAACTAAAGAACAAAACAAGGGTAAACAAATAGAGTAATTTACGCATGATGATAGTGTTGAATTTTATGAGCTGCCAAATTAAGGAAAATCAGGGAATTTCCGACACAATCATTACCTTTGGCGAACTTGTAATAAGTCATTGGTCTCTAGGTATTCGTCTTTTGATGGACTACCTGACCAAAGGCAAAAGACTAATAAACAAAGACTTGATAACTAATGAGCAAAAAGAAGAACACCAAGAAAAAGGATAAGAAGAAAGATCAAAAGAAAAAAGAGACATCGGTTATTAATATACCAGTTGTGCCTAGCGAAGTAAACGTCCTTGATATAGATCGCCATGATCGTTATGATGATGTTTTTAAAGAATGGTTTACGAATCAGATTGTTTCTTTTGAAAAAAGCAATCGGGTATTCACTTTCGTTTGTGAATCTGAGATAGAACTTCGGGTGGAAGTTTTGTCTGCTACGATTGTCCGCTTCCGTTATAACTTAGGTAACGAATGGGCGGAAGATTTTTCTTATGCTCGTGATGCGAAGTTTAGGGCAAAG
>JBGCDT010000306.1:0-5256 GCA_045105695.1 Saprospiraceae bacterium
TTACCAGTGATAACTTGCTCTAGTACAGAAAGCTCGGTCAGTTTCGCTTGGCAAGAGATAGCTGGCGCAACAGGCTATATGGTCAATGGTGTTTTCCAAAATGAAACTTCCTACGATGTAACTGGCTTACAACCAAATGAAGCAATAACTGTAATGGTAGAAGCAGTCAGCGGCAACGCCTGTGGGAATAGTTTTGAGCAAAGTGGCTGCACCGCACAGGATTGTCCAACAATAGTCTTACAACTAGAAGAAGTGGCTCCGCTTTGCCAATACGGAAGTAGTATTTCGCTTCAAGCAAATGAACAAGGAGGCCAGTGGTCTGGTCCTGGAATTACAGATTCAAGTAGTGGAATATTCAATCCAGCTTTCGCAAACGAAGGAGTGAATACGGTAGAATACATTTTATCAAATGGCTCCTGTTCATATTCTGAAAGTATAGAAATTGAAGTTGAATCAGCGCTTGATTTACCAGTGATAACTTGCTCTAGTACAGAAAGCTCGGTCAGTTTCGCTTGGCAAGAGATAGCTGGCGCAACAGGCTATATGGTCAATGGTGTTTTCCAAAATGAAACTTCCTACGATGTGATCGGTTTACAACCAAATGAAGCAACAACTGTAATGGTAGAAGCAGTTAATGGAAACGCCTGTGGAAATAGTTTTGAGCAAAGCGGTTGTGCTGCTGAGAGTTGCCCAACAATAGTCTTACAAATAGAGGAAGTAGCTCCATTGTGCGAAACGATCGGCAATATCTCCTTGCTGGCAAGTGAATCCGGAGGGGAGTGGTCAGGCTCCGGAATCACAGATTCTGATAGCGGAACCTTCAATCCTAGTCTTGCAAACACAGGGATGAATACTATAGTATATACACTATCGAATGGCTCCTGTGAGTATTCTGAAAGTATAGAAATTGAAGTATATGAAGCTTTATCCACTCCTGAAGTTATTTGTAATAGTACTGTTAGTGAAGTGAATTTTAGTTGGGAGGAAGTAGAAGGTGCAACTGGTTACCTCGTCAACGGGGTATTGCAAAATGAAACTTCATATGTGGCAAATAATTTACAGCCTAATCAGGAAGTGAATGTGACTGTAGAAGCGGTGAGCGGTAATGCTTGCGCGAATAGTATAGCTACAAGTGATTGTTTAACAGAAGATTGTGCTAACGTAAGCTTATTAATAAATGATGTTCCAAGTATTTGTGGAAATGAAATTCCTAATGATTTCATACAACTAGAAGTAGATATAGAAGGTACATCTCTTCAAGGGACTTGGTCTGGAGCAGGCGTAGTTGATCCTGTAAATGGTTTGTTCGATCCAAGTCAAGGCTTTGGTTTATATGATATAGCTTATACGATTACCGACAATGCCTGTGAGTTTAGCGAAAGCATAACAATACAAATACAGGAGCCCTTAGAAATAGAGATCACACAGCTTGGTGTTCTTGATTGCTCCAGTAATTTACCAATTTTAGTATGCGATGCACAGGCCGATCTAATTTACTCTTGGACAACTTCTACTGGCGAAATACTCTCTGATTCTCAAATTGAAGCGACGGAGGAAGGAACTTACAATCTTCTTGTAACAAACCCAATAAGTGGTTGTACAGCTACAAGCGATATTACTGTTTTAGATGAATCCGAGGCTCCACAGATTAGCTTAAGCACTCTTGACAATCTGATTACCTGTACGAATGTAGAAGTATTGTTAGATGCAATTGGATCGCAGGCTGGAGTTAATACAACTTATCAATGGTTTGGACCTTCTGGGGAATTGCCAGTTGGAAATATTCCTACTCAGCAGTTGGTGACGGAAAGTGGAGACTATACTTTAGTGGTTGCTGATCTGGCGAATAGTTGTACTTCGACTGCAAGTTTGACCGTAGTAGAAAATACCGAATTACCTACGGTCGATGCAGGAGAACCTCAGATGATCGGATGCAACGAAGAAGAGAAAACCCTGACTGGTTTTGCAAGCGCTGATGCTAATTTGTTAAATTGGATAGATGCGAATGGAGAAGTTCTTCCTTCTACATTACTATTAGATAACAATACTTCTACAACTATTGATGAGCCAGGGATTTACACCTTACAAGCGATCAATACAGCTACAGGTTGTACTAGTGAAGATCAGGTGTTAGTCACTGTAAACGAAAACGTTCCTTCTGCAATCCTAGCTGAAATAGAACAGCCAAGTTGTGAAGGAGAGCAGGATGCAGTGATTGAAATTGCAAGTGTTCAAGGTGGAACGGCGCCTTACGAATATTCACTGAATGAAGGCTCTTTTACAGAAACCATGTTGTATCCATACCTCACTCCAGGCAATTATATGCTGGAAGTGAAAGACGCTGACGGTTGTACTTATGAAGAGGAAGTTTTGATTGCAGAGACTGAGGAGGTTATGGTAGCTATTGGAATGGATGAGGTATTGACTTTAGGCGAAAGCCAGATGATTCATTTGTATACCAACTTAGAAGAAACTGATATTGATACTGTTATCTGGTCTTGTGAAGAGTTGTTAGAATGTATGGATGATGATTGTATGTTAGTAAAAGTCAGCCCTCAAAATTCGACAGAAGTTTATGCGACAATCATAAAGAAAGCAGGCTGTGTTGGAGAAGCAAGTATTCGCCTGACGGTAGAGAAGCCTCGGGACGTATATATCCCTAATGCCTTTTCCCCGAATGGTGATGATGTCAATGATGTATTCTATTTGCAGGGTAAGAAGGAGGTCGTGAGCGTAAATCGCTTACAGATTTTTAACCGCTGGGGAGCACTTATATTCAATGCTACTGATTTTGATTTAAACGATTCGACCAAAGGCTGGGACGGAACACTCAATGGAAAGCCAATGAATCCAGATGTTTTTGTTTATCAAGCTGAAGTAGAATTTATTGACGGAGAAGTATTGTTATTAAGTGGTGATGTGACACTCATGAGATAATTAAGATTAAGCATTTTTATACGAATGTGTGCGAGAGCCCGCCAGTTTCCGAAAGGAGATCAGGCGGGTTTCTTTATTGCTAAGGCATCCGCTTAAAGACTAAACATCACCTGATTTGAATCATCTAACACCAAGAACTTTTAAAGCCCATTTCTTCTAACCTTTTTTAACTATTTTCGCGCTTTTTATTTTCTATCCGATATCTAAAAGGAATAGAGTTATAGACATTACGAAAAGGAATATGAACAGATTGATACTTGCTTTAGTAGTCTTGTTACTAAGTTTGCAAAATGGGGTTTCTCAAGAGGCCAAAAAGGAAGATGTATCTGAAAAGCCAAAAGATGAATTCAACATTAAGGCAGGAGGAGCGCTTCGGTTCAACTACAATTATTCTTCCTGGAAACCCAATCAGAAAAAAAGGGGAGGGGACTTTGGTTTTGAGGTTTTTCGACTAAATGTAGAGGCAAATTATAAGAAGTGGGGACTGCACCTGGATCAACGTTTTTATGCCGCTGACTTTGGAGGTGCGTTTTTGAAGTACGGTTGGTTTCAATATAATGTCAATGAGAAAAGTAATTTCAAGCTTGGACTAATCCCTGCTTATTTTGGCGCTCAGCAATTCAATTCACACTCCTGGTTTTTTCAATTGCCATTCTATCTCGGTTTTGAAGATGACCATGATATGGGATTGAGCTATAGTTTTGAAAATGAAAAGTTTCAAGTAGACTTTGGGCTTTATAAAAACGCGGAGGAGCTAAGTTTTTCAGATAATGCACCAGTTTCTGATTCTCGTTATACCTATGATTTTTCCGGAAGGAACAAAGAGGTGAACCAAGTAAACCTTCGCTTCAATTACAAATTCGGAAATGCCCAAGCGCATAAAATAGGAAGCACCATTCAGTATGGCGGCATTTGGAATCTTGATACCGAAGAGATGGGAAATCAGGTCGCCCTTGGTTTACATTACCAATTTGCTAAAGATCCCTGGAGTATTAAATTTCAGACTTTATATTATAACAATAGTCCTACAAACGCTCCTGGAGAATCACGCGACTTCATAGAAATGACAGCCTACGGGTTTCCATACAACACTGCATCTGAGGCGGTTATCTATACACTAGGCATTGCTTATACCATTCCTGTAAATTGGAAATTTATTAACTCCATTCAAATTTACAATGATTATGCGTACATGGATAAAGCTGTGAATAGTTGGGAAGATACCCAGATGAATGTAACTGGAATTCTGATTTCTACAAAGCCTGTTTACATTTATGTAGATCATGCGCTGGGAAAACACCAACCCTGGCTTGGTCCCCAATGGACGAATGCGTTAACTACGGGCGATGCCTCTAATAACTGGGAGTCAAGATTCAACATAAACTTTGGGTTTTATTATTAATTTCAACCAATGATAAAAAAACTAGGATACCTCATTGCTGTCTTCTTACTTGGTTTATTGATCTATCAGGTCTATGATTATTTTGCTTTTGAGAAAGCGAGAGAATCGTATGTCCAGCAAAAGGGAATTGAAACTACAGAGGCACTGCGTGATCAGGTTGATGGCATTCTTTCACGCATAGTGACAGAGGGAGGACGATTGGCAGATTTACTTGGTAACAATACGTACACGTCAGCAGAGATTGAGCAGATCATAAAAGAATCTTCTCTTAGTATTACCGAAATTCAGGGGGTCACGGCCTGCTTTGAGCCTTATGCTTTTGCAAAAGATCAGGAGTTATTTTGTCCTTATTACAATAAGGGAGACGGCTCTTATCTTTATGTCGGAAAGTCTTACGATTACTCAAAAATTGGAAAAGGAACGGCTTGGTATACCTCCGTTCGAGATGAGGGCGCGAAGTGGGTTGAGCCCTATTATGCGCAAGGAGCGAAGGATTGGTATATCGATTATGGAATTCCTTTTTACTATACCTCGGGGCCTAACAAAGGGAAAGTACGTGGTACAATTACCATGAGTTTTGTGGCCAGCGGATTTAAGAATCTGATACATTCGCTAAGTCTTGGTAAGACGGGCTACGGAATGATCACTTCTTCAGAAGGAAACTTTCTGGCTCATCCAATTAATGAATACATCGGTACAACGAATCTAAAGGACGTTTTAGAAAAAGAATCTCAGGAGGAATTACAAAAAGCATATCAGGCAATTTTAAACGGAGAGAGTAGTTCTGTAACATTCCGAGATGAAAACGTACAGGACGAGTCCCTTTTCTACTATGATAAAATTCCTTCTTCTGGCTGGGGCATTGGATTGTTGTTTTACAAAAACGATTTGCTTGGAGATCAGCGGGAAGTCAATGG
>JBGCDT010000307.1:0-4230 GCA_045105695.1 Saprospiraceae bacterium
GTACTCTGGATGCATGCTTTCAATAATGTCATTGTCAATCTGGATTCTTACACCGGTCGTCTTTGTCATAATTATTATCTCTTCAGAGATTCCTTCAATGTTTTTCATCCTTTGGTTTGGGATATGAATTTGTCCTTCGGAGGGTTTCGACATGACGGAACGGGCCCTGGTCTGACTGATGAAAAAATGATTCAACTGAGTCCTTTCATTCATTATAAAAGTCCAAACCGACCTTTGATTAGTAATATCCTGAGTGACAAGCTGAATCGCAAAATTTACCTGGCGCACATGCGTACCATCATTAATGATAATTTTAAAAGTGATAGCCTTACTAAACTCATCACACAGTTGCAGCAACTTATAGACTTCCATGTAAAGCGGGATACCAACAAGCTGTACACCTATGAAGCCTTCAAAGGCAATGTAGATGAGACACAGCTTGCCGGTAAACAGAAAATAATAGGGATCATGGAATTGATGAAACCAAGAGTAGAATACTTGGAGTCTCATCCTTTGATGAAAAAAACACCACCATCACTTGCTGATGTAAAACACAAAGCAGAAGGGGAGCAACTCAAAATAACAGCTAAGGCAGAAAACGCAGAAGACCTCTGGTTGATGTATCGAACCATAAAAGGTGCTCCTTTCAAAAAAATAAAAATGGTAGACAATGGAGTAGACGGAGATCTTACTGCTGCTGACAATATTTATTCTGTTCTGACCGAGCTAAAAAAAGGAGCAGAGTACTACGTCGTTGCTGAAAATGAGAAAACTGCCGCACTAATGCCAGAACGAGCTGCATTTGAGTTTTATGAAGTAAAATAAAAGTCAGCTAAATCGTACATTTGCAGAATTATTAAACATAACGCTGCAGGGGAGAAGGCCCGCCACACCAATGAATCTACTAGAGAAATTTAACGAAAAGTACATCCAGGAATTCAACGAAACCATTCCTATAGATGAGTTCATCCTCAATCTACTCATTGTTGCTATTCTGGTTTACTGCTTACGACTATATTACATCCGCTTCGGGATGACGCTTTCCAACCGAAGCCGTTTTGCTAACAACTTTTTACCGCTGGCCCTTGGAACTTTACTGATCATTATGATCGTAAAATCTTCTATTGCATTGTCCTTAGGATTGGTTGGAGCACTTTCAATTGTTCGTTATAGAGCAGCAATCAAAGATCCGGAAGAACTGACCTATCTCTTTATCGTGATTGGTTTAGGGCTGGCTGGAGGAGCGAATCAACCGGTGCTTGCCGTGGTCGCTTTCATCTTTATCATTCTGTTGTTGTACATCAATCGCTTGCTGACAAATAAGCATAGTTTTCGTTCGGAAGATCGTTTGTTTGTCAATATTCAAACAGATACCAAAGACGTAGAACATATTGCGAGTTTGCTTTCCCAGCACTTCAATTATGTAGAACTGAAAAGGCTGGATACCAGAACGGATGGTATGGATTTATCCTTCGTATGCAAAGCGGATAACCTTGCTCAGATTGGCAAAATTCAACAAAGTATAACTGCTCTTTCAGAAAAAAGTCAACTTTCCATTATTGACCAACCAGATCTCATCGTATGATCTTAAAAGATAACAATGCTTCTACACGCTGGTTGCCCATGCGGGTGGGCTTGGTTTTGCTATTCGGATTGGTGGTCGCATTTCTGTCTACGTTTTATACTAATAATCGAAAAACGACTACGGATATTCCGGAAGGAGGGGTTCTCTGTGATGCTGAAAAAGTAGTAGAAGGAGCATTTGTAACTGGCCTAAATACCTTTGGAAGAGGAAATACCCAAAGTGATGATTATGCCTTTAGCGGAAGCTACTCTTGTAAATTAGAAGAGGCAGAAAGAAGACAATATGGTTTTGAATATAAGTTGCAGGATCCAACGCCGGGTATGACTTATAAAGCTTCTGTCTGGCGTTTCAGAGACTCGGAAGCTAAAAGTGCCTTGGTGGTCAGTGGCCCGGAGGGCTCTGATCTATATCGTGCAGAAGCACTGGCTTTCAAATCGGAAAAAGATTGGGAGCGCATAGAAATTGTATTCTCCATTCCTATAAATAAAAAGATCAAGTTTGTTCAATTCTATGTCTATTCCAATGGAATGGGAACCGTTTATTTCGATGATCTGATGATCGAGCCAATGGGGAATATCACGGAGAACTTGGGGAGCTTTGATTTAGATACCATCCGTCTTTCCATTCCGGACAAAGGAATGCGTAAACTTGAAAACAAAAGATTGGGCGCTTTCCGAAACGGAATTCTCGAATCTGCAGATGACGATTGGGTAAAAGGAATTTTGTCGAGCAAAAAAGGCGAAAGGAAAAAAGTGAAGCTACGACTAAAAGGGGATTGGCTAAATCACTTGAAGGGAGACAAATGGTCGTTCCGAGTAAAAGTAGCTGGTGGAGATGCCTGGAATCGACTTCGGCATTTTTCCTTGCAGACACCAGAAGCGAGAGGTTATTTGCACGAATGGGTCTTGCATCAATTTCTTGAAAAAGAAGATGTACTGACGACTCGTTACGAATTTGTAATGCTAGAACTCAATGGGAAATCCCTGGGTGTATATGCCATAGAAGAACATTTCGACAAAGTGCTGGTAGAGTCCAGACAACGGCGGGAAGGAGTAATTGTGAAATTTTCTGAATCTGGTTTTTGGGAATCGATTAAGCGGCAACTTAAAAGTACAGACCGAGTCGCACATGGTCTTTTGCAAAATGAGAAAAGTATGCAAGCGGCGGAGGTCTTGCCTTTTGCGGAAGGAACGACTTTATCGAATCCGGTCCTGACTCAGCAACTAGAACGAGCTCAACATTTATTACAGCAATACCAATTTGGTAACAAACCGGTTGAAGAAGTTTTTGATGTCGATCAGTTGGCGAAGTACTTCGCGATCTGCGATGTGATGGGAGCTTATCATGGTATTAACTGGCACAACTTACGTTTTTACTACAATCCGCTTTCCGCAAAATTGGAACCCATTGGCTATGATGGATTTGAGAAAGCGGGGGTTTATCGAAAGACGATTATTGGTAATGGAGCTATGAATTTTACTAAGGTTAATCATCGTTCCTTTCACTTCCGTTTGTTTCTTGATAAAGCCTTTACAGAAAAATATGTGCAGTATCTTTATGAGCTTTCGGAAAAAAATAATTTACAAACTTTTTTTACGGATATAGAAAATGGCTTGTACGCTCGTGAGCAATTAATCAAAAGCGAATTTCCTAAATATTCCTTTTCTTTTAAAGATTGGCTTAGAGATGCATTGGCCGTGCACATCTTGTTACTGCCACAAAATAATATCAGTTTAAAAGCGTACACTCAAGAAAAAACAAAGGATAAAAAGCAACTTCGAGTAGCTAATATTTTCAATTTGCCTATAGAAGTTATTGGTTATGGGACGAATGAGAATACGATGTCTGGAGAGTTAGAAGAACCGGTATTATTGGAAGGGTACTACACCCGATCCATTTATGACTTGGTGAAAGAACGCGAAGCGAGTGGAGAAAAGATGGAAGAAAAAAGTTGGTCAGAACTGATCCGCCTTTATCATGGAGAAATGCCGATTCGGCAAAAGAACCTAGAAGTCTCTGCGAATGCTACGACTTTGTTTTTCAAACCGTTAGGGGTTGACACACTGATGCACAGTAAGATTTTTGAATGGCCTTCGCCTTACGATCCACAAATTAATAAAGACTTATTGACTCCGAGTAAGATTGCTTCCAACGATACTTATCAATTGGACGATCACGTTTTGTTTTTCCCAAAAGGGAACCATGAACTAACAGCACCATTGATTGTTCCTGCTGGATATCGCTTGCACTTTGAGGGCGGTTGTAAACTGAATTTAAAGAATGGAGCTTTCATTTGGTCCGCTTCACCAGTCACCTCAAGAGGGACAGAGGAAGAACCCGTTTATATCGAATCGACTGACGGAACGGGCAGAGGTTTTCACATTATGGATCCCAAAGAAGAGTGTCTATTAGATTTTACCCACTTTGATGGTTTGAATACTTTGGATGTAAAAGAGCGTCGACTGACCGGTGCGGTTACCTTCTATGAAGCAGAGGTCGAATTAAATAATTGTACGTTCAGGAATAACAAATGTGAGGATGCACTAAATATGATCCGTAGCGAATTCGATATGAAGCATTCTGTTATTCATAATACTTTTGCAGATGGACTGGATGCAGATTTCTGTAAAGGGAAAGTGAAAAAT
>JBGCDT010000308.1:0-9641 GCA_045105695.1 Saprospiraceae bacterium
AAGTTCCACCTTCTAAGTCGTCTACTGTTACCCCAGCTCTATTAGTTTTAAAGAACGCTCCAATCTCAATTCTGTATATAGTTTTAGATGTCAATTGACGAGTAGGAAAACCAACCGTCGGAGGAAGGTATAACCCCTCTCCCATAACTTGCCGCTTAGTTCCCACTTGTTCATTTCCATCAGAATCTACAAAGGTAGCATCCCGCTGCATATATATTGCTTCTGCAGTACCCTCGGTGAAATCAGTCAGTCTAGCCCTACTAACTAATCTAGGTCTATCACCTCCTGCCTCAGGATCTCCATCCAATTCAATATATTCAACACCTCCCGTGTCGACCTCCTCAGTTTCTGGATTGTCTCTTCTTTTGGATTCTGCTAAAGGCTTTATTTTCAGTTTCTTAAGTTTTGGAAAATCAGGAACAGGAGAAACTGTTACAATGAATTCTTCTAAACCATCAAGGTCAATCGCCCAGATAGGCTTATTTCCAGCAAACTGATAAGGCGTATACCAAGGATAGCTCCGAGTCAAAGGATCCACACTCAAGAACCTCCCAATCCCCGGATTATAAATCCTAAACCCATAATCATAATGCGTCAATTCCCCCCACTCTCCTGATTCGTCTTTTTCTTTTCCGTTGAAGCCATACCTATAATCCGGCGAGTTCGACGTTCGGCCCGGCATGGCCATGCCGAAGGGATAATAATCAATCACAGAAAACCCACTACCCTCTCAACTCCAAAAAAACTTCATCAAACAACATATTTAACAGACTATAGTAACACTAGCCGGATATTCCAACCCCACACACAAATATAACCAAAAATCCCCCTTTAGAGCTACACCCAATTTAAAAAGAAACCCTACTTTTGAACCCACTCACATTTCAAAAAAACCTAACTCCGCTACGTCATGAAATTCCTCCACCACCTCCTACTCTGCTCCCTAATTCTTCTTTTTGGTTGTAACGCATCGAAAAAATCGACCTCGACTAATACAGCACAAACCAACGACCACCTCATCACCTTCTCCTTCCTGCAAATGAACGACGTCTACGAAATCACGCCACTCGAAGGAGGCAAAGTCGGAGGGATGGCACGCGTCGCTACTTTGCGAAAGCAATTGCTCAAAGAAAACAAAAATCTACTGACCGTTCATGCAGGGGATTTTCTGAATCCTTCGCTAATCGGAACCATCAAGGTCGATGGCAAAAGACTCAAGGGAAAACAGATGATTGATGTGATGAATCATAGTGGAATTGATCTGGCGACTTTTGGGAATCATGAATTTGACATCAAAGAATCGGAGTTGCAGGAGCGGTTGAATGAATCTGAATTTGCCTGGACGACTTGCAATACTTACCAGGTTTGCGGAGAGCGGACTTATCCTTTTTACAAAGAAAGAGAGGGCTATAAGGAATTTGCTTCAGAGACTTACACCTGGAATATTTCAGATGCGGATGGGACGAAAATTTCCATTGGTATTTTTGGGGTCACCCTTCCGGTCAATCAAAAGGACTATGTGCATTATGATGATTTTTATACTTCTGCGAAACAGGCGGTGAAAGATTTGAAACAGACAACGGATGTGGTCATCGGGCTCACTCATTTGGAAGTTGAGCAGGACAAGGAGCTGGCCAGACAATTGGAAGACATTCCGCTTTTCATGGGTGGCCACGATCACCACAATATGAAGCATATGGTCAACAACACGGTGATTGCAAAAGCTGATGCGAATGTCAAATCGGTTTATCTCCATACGATCACTTTTAATACTTTGACTAAAGAATCTAAGTTGGTTTCTAAACTTATCAAGATCGACGAGTCACTGGCTTTCGATCCAGAGGTGCAAAAAGTGGTTTCTAAATGGAATGACATTCTGATGAAAAACATCGTCACCATCATCCCTGAACCGGAACGTGTAATCTTTGTTACGGATACTCCTTTGGATGGTCGTGATGGAAGTATGCGGACCTCGCAAACCAACCTGGGAGCCATCATCACCAAGGCGTTTTATCTAGCAGCTAAAGAACCTGTCGACGGAGCTTTGCTCAATAGTGGCTCTGTTCGTATTGATGATGAACTGCATGGTAAGATCACTGCACTGGACATTTTCAGAGCGCTTCCTTTTGGGGGCGATATTGTAGAGGTAGAAATGACTGGGCAGCTTTTGAAGCAGCTTCTGGATGAAGAAAAAAAGGGGAATGGCGCTTACCTTCAAAGACATAAAATAAACGGTGATCCGAAGTCTGGATGGATTGTAAAAGGGGAACCACTAAGCACGGATCGCAATTATAGAATCGCAATGACTTCTTTCATGCTCACGGGCTATGACTATGATTTCCTAACTAAAGACAACCCTGGAATTGTAAAGATCAGTGCTGCTGATCCAAAGGATAAGACGGATTTGAGAAGGGATCTGAGGATTGCGATTGCGGATTATTTGGAGAGTATTCGCTGAATATGTTACAGCCTTGGTTTTTGGTACTTTTGCCAAGAAAAAGTACATGTAAAAAGTCTTGCTAAGAAAGCAAATATCGATGCATTTCTTAGCCCTATTTACAGAGCCATTTGAATACGTAGCTTAAAGGAAACTACGCTACAATTTAACTTAACATTTCCTTAATTGCCTGTTAATGTCTGCTGGATAAAAAGCAGTAAGTCCGATTTTTTTCTATATTTGGCCGCTGGTTTAAAAAACCAAAACCTAAATACTACCTTTTGCGTAGTAAATTCAAGCGGCCATTTACAGCAGGAGCCGCTACTAGAAACACTATTGCCAATAAAAAATTTAAGAGACAAGGTCGTTCTTTTGTACAATTGAGATTAAACATACTTTAAAGAAGAGCCTTCTTCGAACTAAAGAGATCGACCACAAAAAACAGCAAAGTGACAATAAACACAGATGACATTCCACCCCTGTGGAAGTTAACCATCCTCTTAGCAGTCGGTCTTACCGTTGCTATTGGAATCGATCAATTTTCCAGGCTTACCCTAGCCAATACGCAGGCGAAAATTGCCATTCCGCAAAAACCCGCTCCACCCGCTCCTACTTACAAGTTCGGTTTTATCATAGATAGCTTTGCAGTTGTCAACGATACCATTCAGGCCAATCAATTTTTGTCTGATATTCTGATACCGCATAAGGTGGACTTAGGGAAGATTGACCGAATTGCCAGAAATGCAACTGACGTTTTCGACGTTCGTTCGCTGCGTTCTAACAAACCTTTTACAATTCTGAATAGCGATACCAGCACCATGGCTGATTATTTTATTTATGAGCCAAATGCTTATCGCTATGTCGTTTATGATTTGAAAAATGAAACGACTAAAGTGGTAGAACGAACTGTAGAAAAAAGAGAAATCAGTTCTGCGGGAATCGTGGAATCTTCTCTTTGGAATGCAATGGTCGACAACGGCATGAGCTACGAATTAACTTCCCGAATGGAAGATGCACTAGCTTGGTCGGTAGACTTTCACCACATCCAAAAGGGAGATCGTTTTAAGTTGGTTTACGAACAAGACATCATAGATGGAAAGGTCGTTGGTATTGGAGATGTGAAAGCCGCTTACTACAAAACTTCTGGTAATAACTACTACGCCATTTATTATGAAAATGAAAAACATAGAGGCTATTACGACTTAGAAGGACGTACTATGGAAGGCGCTTTCTTAATGGCTCCTGTGAAGTATTCCAGAATTTCTTCACGATATGGTCGTCGTTACCATCCTGTTTTGAAAAGACATAAAGCACACCTTGGAACAGACTATGCTGCTCCTAGAGGTACGCCAATTTTCGCAGTAGCTGATGGAATTGTTACCAAAAGAGCTAGAACTCGTGGGAATGGTAATTATGTAAAAATCAAACATGATAAAGTTTACCAAACACAGTACTTACATATGTCTCGTTTTGCTAAAGGGGTGACTGTTGGTACGCATGTGAAGCAAGGTCAAACCATTGGTTATGTGGGATCTACAGGTTTAGCCACTGGTCCTCATGTTTGTTTCCGCTTTTGGAAAAATGGTAAGCAGGTGAATCACTTACGTGAAAATCTGCCTCCACCGGAGCCTATGGCTGCTGAAGATTTGCCTAAGTTTATGGAGATCAAAGCACACTATAAAGCGTTGTTGGATGAGGTTGCTTTTGCTGATGCTAAGGAGGCGATAGAGGGGAAACCTATGTTGGTGGATAGCGTTGTTGTTAAGAAGCAGAATCCATAGTGTTGACTTGCATTGAGGTTTCTTTTAGGTTAAATTTTCTTCATGAAAAAAGGTCTGATCGATTAAATCGATCAGACCTTTTTTTTCTTGTGTAGATGTTTTTCTAGAAAATTCATCATTGAAAAGTTCGCGCTGCGATTTCTAAAAATCGTGATGAGAATTCTTTTTAAACTTAGAAAAAGCTCTCTCAACTATACATCCCCTAGCCGCTTTACGAGCTCCTGCTCTCCTTCACAGCCTGCTGCGCGAGGTCGCAAAGCTTATCATGGAGAAGGTTCGTACTACTTCTTCTCAAATTGCTTAATAATTTCATCGTCCGACTTCCCAAGATTTTCCAATAAGAACTTCGAAGAAACGGCAAACTCATCATTTGGATATTTATCTAGAAATTTTTGATAATACTTTTTAGCCTCATCAAACTGTTTCATTTCATCGTCTAGAGTGAACGCTTTCATGAAGAGTGCGTGGTAGGATTTTTCATAATTTGAAAATTCATTGTAGATCCAATCATAAATTCTTAAGGCCTGCTCTGGATTGCGAACAGTAGTCCTTGCAGTGGTTGCTGCTTTGAATAAAAGTTCAGCCGCCTTAGGATCACCTGGATTTACTAAGCCGTTAACCTCACAGGCAGTGATGTACTTCCGAGCCATTCGGGTGTTGGGTAAAGTGTTTGTTTCATCATAGATTTTCCCAGCTATTTCAGTGACTCGTTCCGCCAGTGGTTTTGAATCAGTGGTTATGTTCTTTTTGACAGTCGCTAGTTCTTCATACTTTGGGTAAGTCTTGACAAGGTACTGATGTAAATCTGCTCCGAGCGACGGATAATTCATGTTGTTCTTATACAAATCACCTAATAGATGTAGAGAAGATGCACTCACTTCGCTACCTTTATAAGTAGTCAAAACCTCCATCAGTTTTTCGGCAGCAGCCGGATATTGATTTTGACGGTAGTACAGTGATGCTGTTCGGTAAAGATATTTTGCGTTGGTGACCTTATCGTCAGGATGTTCGTCAATATACTGTTGGTATTGCGCAACGAGTTTCTCTGCTTTGTCTTTATCGAGTGTAGCCTCTAAAGATTTTTCTAAACCGGCAATAGAGTCATCTCCTTGTGTCGGTGTTTTTGCATTTTCGTTTTTACAAGCCGCTAAAAATAATACAGCGACGAACAGGGTTAGAAATAAGTTGTTTTTCATAAAATTGTTCTTTATTAAATGGAGAACCTGATATATGACCAGGCAATGTTTTCAGAAACTTTCTGAATTATGAAAGAATGAATTGTGCAGCAAAAATCAAATGAGCTACTTGTGCAAAATTAGTCCTCTTTTTCTTTTTTACAAAAATACATTTAATGTACCGTTATCTATTTGTTCTACTTTGCTTGCTGACTTACTGGAGTTGTCAGAAAAACATCACCAGAAGTTACTTTATGGAGCATCCTGCTTCTTTCGATCCAGCTGTTCCAAAATCATACGAAGATGGTAATCCTTGTAAAACGACGGAACATTACATGCCCAGTTTGGAATACCCAGAGCATACTCCGATGAAATACATTAAGTTGAATTTCCACATTGTGAATAGCCTCGACAGTACCGCTAACTTTGATGAAAAGACAGGAAGAATTTTCATAAATGAAGTGATGAAATGTGCAAATTCTAAATTGCTTCGCAACAAACCAATGCACCTTCCTCTGGACAATGACACACCTGTTCTCCCCATTCGTTATCAATATGTACTTACACCTGATCCAAATATTCCAGGAGACGACGGCATCTATTTCCACTATGATGACGATCTGTATTACACGATGAATAACGGTCCGAAAAAAAATAACTTTAGCCGAAAGCCTTATGTAAAATATGGTAGTCAGAAGGATTCAGTTATGAATATTTTTGTGTTGGATTTTCCAAAAGACAGTTTACTATCTGCGGGGTACAAACAAAACAGCAATGGGGTAGCCTTCGGTTCTTGGGTAAAAGTAATTGGTTGGCATACTGATGCCAGCGATACTATTTGGTTGGATGATGGTAAATTCAAAACACCTAGAGGTAAATGGTATGCTCAGAAAAATTTGAACCATGAAGTCGGTCATAACCTTGGCCTCCGCCATAGTTGGACCAAGAGCGACGGTTGTGATGACACCCCTGCTCACCCCAACTGCTTCAACAATACCACTGACGGTCCTTGTAAAGATGGATGGAGCAACAACTTCATGGATTACAATATTCACGCAAGCGCCTGGACACCTTGCCAGATC
Source organism: Saprospiraceae bacterium (assembly GCA_045105695.1). Classification (GTDB taxonomy): domain Bacteria; phylum Bacteroidota; class Bacteroidia; order Chitinophagales; family Saprospiraceae; genus CALGLS01. The sequence goes on from JBGCDT010000308.1 coordinate 6,476, forward strand.
GGAACAGCCCATAAAAACATGATGGGTATGGGCACTCGCTCCAAAGTCAGGGCAATGATCAAATCAACCTGGTGTACATTTAAGCCAGATAGTAAAATTGTAATCACAGATAGCATCGACTGGGATGGCGCTAAAGACATGGAATCGCATCTCGAAATTAAGGACGGCGGTAAACTAACGATCCGTTGTAGGGTTTCCTTTCCAAAGGGCGCTAAGATCATCATTCATCCTGGCGGACAATTGGTTTTGGACGGTGCACGGCTTTACAATGACTGTGGAGAACAGTGGGATGGAATTGAGTTGCTTAAGGAGAAAAAAATTGAAGGGGAAGTTATCTATGGATTAAATGGCGCGGTGATTTCAGACGTAGTTCATGGAACTTTTGAAAAGCCAGAAATTAAAGAATAAAAAATAAGTATTTTATATTTTAAAAAATAAGTAGCTATTATTAATATTTTCGACTTTAATTGTTTTGTTATTAATTACTAAGTGACCAATTCCTCATGGGTACTAAGACAAAAGCACATATTAACCTATTTTTTTTATTTTATTTTATTTCTAGTTTGGCAAACGGACAAGAAATAAATAATGACATTCCATACCATCAATTTGGAATAAAAAAAGTAACCGAATACCTCTTCTTATTTGACAACAAACAAAACGTGGTAGACTCCATAGAAGTAAAGGAAACTCGAATTAATGACAACGGAAAAATAGCAAAAGTTCTTTCCAAAAATACTTCTGAATACCTTGACATCTACGACTACATCTACAATAGAGATTCTACCTTAAAAGAAATAAAAGCATACTCCACGGATAAGAACAAAACACTAGCTTCTAAAAAATTTGTTTACGATCAAAGAGGATTAATAAAAACAGAAAAACCAAACGTCGATGGAAAGAACATCGGCAGAACAAAAAGAGTATACGATACTAAAGGTAGAATACGACAGGAAACGATTATTCATTATCCTCCAAGGGGATACCGTGTAACGTTGAGTTATATCTACAATGAAAACGGAAAGGTTCAAAGAGTCGTTTCTTCTGATAAAAACTATGAAATCATTGAGTATGAATACGACGATGATAACCAGTCAGTTTATACCCACCTCATTGATAAGAATGATGAAAAAGTACTTATCCAAAAGAAAGAATTCAATGACCTCAACAAAATAGAAAAGGAGAAAAACTACTGTCAGTTTTTATTGCGAATACCCGATACCACCAAAATAATAGTTGCAAAAAAAGGAGACATCTGGATTACCAAGTATTACTACGACAATAATGGGCTTTTAAAAACCGTAAAGCACTGGCTCAATAATACCTTTGTAGGAATGAGGACACTGGAATACGAGAGTTAAGGTTATACAGCCCATCTCTATTTCTACCACGCTTCTTCTAATGACAAACGTCTTTCAACTATTGAGAAGTTCTTCGTTCCAAAGCCAAGACCTAAAAGCGTTCTATCTAATTTTCATTCATCTTTGCAATCTATAGAATTCCAGGAATTGCTTTGTTCTAGACCTATAATTCATGGCTACTGTAAAAGACCATCATAGGATGTAAATTTCACCTACCCAAAATTCCCCTTCCCTGCCCTTTTCCCTATATTTGCACCGATTTTCAGAAATCATCTTTCAAAACCATAAAAGAAATAAACATATGAATTACGATTTGATTATCGTCGGAAGTGGACCAGGTGGCTACGTAGCTGCAATCAGAGCTTCTCAGCTCGGAATGAAAGTAGCCATTGTAGAAAGAGAATCACTAGGTGGAATTTGCCTAAACTGGGGCTGTATTCCTACCAAAGCATTGTTGAAAAGTGCAACCGTATTTGAATACATCAGCCATGCCTCTGACTACGGAATTTCTGTAAAGGGGGCTGAAGCAGACTTCAAAGGAATGATTGGCAGAAGCCGTGATGTCGCCAATGGTATGAGCAAAGGAGTAAACTTCCTGATGCGCAAAAACAAGATTGAAGTCATCATGGGAACAGGGAAGTTGGTCAAAGGAACCAAAGTAGAAGTAACTGATGCAGATGGAAAAAAGACAACTCATGGCGCTAAGAATATCATCATCGCTACCGGAGGTGGCTCTCGAGCACTACCTAATGTACCTATCGATAACAAAAAGGTAATCGGTTACCGTCTGGCAATGACTCTAGACAAGCAACCTAAGAAAATGGTCGTGATCGGAGCTGGTGCTATCGGAACTGAGTTCGCTTATTTCTATAACGCTATCGGTACAGAAGTAACCATCGTAGAATATATGGAGCAAGGACTCGTACCTCGCGAAGATCCAGATGTTTCTAAAGAGCTAGGACGTGCTTTCAAAAAGAAAGGCATCAAAGTAATGGGCAACACTTCTGTAGAAAAAGTAGACACTTCTGGTAAAGGCTGTAAAGTAACCGTGAAGAATCGTAAGAAGGGAACAGAGGAAGTCATCGAATGTGATATCGTATTATCTGCAACTGGCGTAATGCCAAACACAGAAAACATTGGCTTGGAAGACCTTGGTATCAAAACAGATCGAGGCATCATCCAGGTAGATGAATATTACAAAACGAATGTAGCAAATATCTATGCCATCGGAGACGTAGTACCAGGTGCCGCGTTGGCGCACGTTGCTAGTGCAGAGGGCATCACTTGCGTGGAAAAAATCGCAGGTCATACGCCAGAACCAATTGACTACGGCAATATTCCATCTTGTACTTACTGTTCTCCTGAAGTAGCTTCTGTTGGTTATACCGAAGCACAGGCGAAAGAAGCGGGCTACCAAGTTAAGGTTGGTAAATTCCCATTCTCTGCTTCTGGTAAAGCAAGTGCTTCTGGTGCAAAAGAAGGTTTCGTAAAATTGATTTTCGATGCAAAATACGGAGAGTGCCTAGGTGCTCACATGATGGGGTACAATGTAACAGAGATGATTGCGGAAGTCGTTGCTATCAGAAAATTAGAAACAACTGGACATGAAATCATCAAAACCGTTCACCCTCACCCAACGATGAGTGAAGCGGTGATGGAAGCTGCGGCTGCGGCTTATGGTGAAGTGATACACATATAATTTAGGGCTTCGGGTTGTCAGGAGACTGGTAATCGGTAGTTGTTGAATTTACGTTGGCGACGTTATTTAGAATTATTTTTGAAAAGTGGAATTGCTAAAAATATGG
>JBGCDT010000309.1:0-3065 GCA_045105695.1 Saprospiraceae bacterium
CAATCCGTATTATTAAAATGAAAGTTACCACCCCAAGCGACACAAGCCCAATCTATCTCCAGTCCTTGAATATCAAATTCAGTAGCAACTTCTTCTAAGAAATAAGAAGAGCGAATATCTTGGCTATTATTTAGAAACCAACTTGGTGCAGAAATTTCATTTTTTACATCAATGCCTAAAGGCCTTAGTCTTCTAGCTCCTGAGGAACTTATCAATCCAATCCTTTCACTTCCTTTAGCACTATCACGAAGCCACTTTTTTGCTTTTTCAAGGTTTCTTGTTAAAACTATAGGATAAGATTTTTTGATTTCCGAGTAAATTCGTTGTGAGTTTTCAATTTCGATATTAAGCAACTCGTGAATGAAATTTGATAATTGTTCTGATCTAAATGATCTAACGGAAACCGCAAGGTGCAATTCCATTTCACTTATTCCATTTCCAATTAACCATTTTCTAGATTCTTCAGATTTTAAATAGTTATCACTTTCTAATATTGAACTAGAGTAGTGAATGTCCCAGTCAGGAAAATGATTTTTAAGAGAACTAATCCATTCTTCTAATCCAGCTTCGCCTGTGTTTATTTCTTGCCCACCACCAATTAAACAAACTATTGTACACCAATCAGAATGCCTGTTCATTACATCAATAAGAAATTCGGGTTCTGATTTGTTAAAATCTTCAACGCCTTTTTTCCTTTTCATAAACGAACTAACTTGATCATTTGTCCAAGCTCTTTGAGCTTCATCAAAAACCACAACTCTTTCAATTGGGGCTTTATCTGAAAGTAAATTATCATCACGGAAATGGTGAATATTTTGAATAAATGCATTTGCTTTAATGCCTGCTTGCTTCTTGCTTAGCCTTTCTCCATTTTCTTTTGCTGTCAGTACTTCATCCCTAGTTAGTGCTTCTCTTAGAACATCAACCAATGGCCCATTTCCTGATAAAAAAACAGCGTGTTCATCTTCATCAGTTTTCATTCTTTCAACCGCTATATTTAATCCAGCTAAAGTTTTACCTGCGCCAGGTACACCTGTCACAAAGCATATTGATTTCATCCCTTTGATTTTGGACTTTTCAATTACTGCATTAATACAATCTGCCGTTTTAGACAGATTAATGGTTCCTGAATCTGATCTAGTTATTTCTTTGACATTATGCCCTTTGTACAGAGCTTGAGCGGCTTCTACGATTGTAGGTGTCGGTTTGTAGATAGAATTCTCCCAATATTCAATATCAATTGATTTACTGTTGTCCTTTAAATACTGTTTAAGTGTTTCGGCTAAATCAAATTGATTGGATTTAGCAGCAGTTTTATGGGCGAGAATCTGATTGTCCTGCTCAGGAACACTTGCCGCATTTGTGGCGACCAAAACTGGTATGAGTTTGATATCGTGGCTTCCTTTGTGGAAGTTTTTCAAATCAATCGTGTAATCAATTACTTGTTCAATTGCATGTTTTTCATAACCTCCATCTCCAACTTTAAACTCGATTATGAAAGCAACATTATTTATGATCACTATATTATCAACTCGCTTACCCATTCTAGGAATTGTAAACTCGAAATAAATTTGACCTTCAAATTCAGTTAGTTGGTTTTTAAGAATAGTGATTTGTTTACGCCAAGCATTTACTTGTAACTCTTCAAGTGTTCTGTTGCTATGATTAGCAGTTAATTCACCAAGAATACTCGAGTCGGGGTCTAGTAAAAAGTCTTGTATGTTTTTCGAGTAATAGGCTCTTTTCATAAATGGTATTCTTGATTATTTCGGTTTGTGCTGCATGAAACACAACGTTGGTTGTATACAACGTTGTATCCCGAAGGGTACAATGTTGTATACAACATGTTGTCTTAAGTTTTTTATTCTACTAAAATAAAAAAAGCAGTTGGGTGAAACGGAAATAACATAAAAAAACTTTTTCTTGAGCAGTTGAATAGATGGATTTTATGTCCGGATAAAAGACGTCTATTCAACGTCAAAGGGAAAAGACCTTAAGAAAATAAAAAAGTTCATCATTTTTTTTCTTCAAATCTCGTATTCATTTTAAATTCTCACTTCTCCTCGGTACCTTAGCAAAGTCTTGGGGCGATGTCAATCGTCCTCAAATCAAAAGATTTGAACGATGAAATCGCAAGACTTTGATGGTCCAAAATTTCGACTTAAATAAAAAAGGAAGAACACCTTTGAAAAGGACTTTGACCTGATCTCAAGAAAGAGTTTTACAGCCCGTTTTGCGCAATTGAAGACAACGTTTAATGTAAAAAGCGTTTTAATGCTTTTTTACATAGTGTTGTAGTTTCGTTTTTATTCTTTCTTAATTATTTCACTTATTCTTACTGTTCCACACTGTCCTTTTGAAAAATTTGGAAAATCAAAAGTTTGAACTTTGTCATTTTCCATCTTTATTTCAATTCTTATTTTGTTTAAGTCATGGTTATACCAATTGCCAGAAATTGCCTGTGTCCAATCATAGGTATATACAGGATAATAAGAGAAAATGAAATCCTTCTTGTTATCGAAATAGGTGTCTTCAAAATTGTCAGAACGAATTCTAATTATCTCTGTTTTATTAACATCATTCACAATACTTACAAATGCTTTTTGCTCAAACGAAGTGTGAACTGATGAATACAAGTCAACCGTGGGGAACGTTATTAGTACAATAATTACAGGAGTAATAATCTTTTTCCAATTATCCTTTTGTTTAAATGCATAAACACTACAAAGTATTAGTGCAATTAGTCCGAATAAGAAATAAGCCAGAATAGTAAAGAATGCTGTAAGTTCAATATCAACATCACTAGCGAACCATATTCTATTGTAATACCAGTAGAAAAAGGTAATACTCCCAAATACTAAGGGGGTTAATGAAAAAGCATAAATTATTTTCAAGAGTTTATTCTTCATCTTTATCTAATGAACTACAACGTGTTTGTGTATGATTTCGTTGCGTGTTTAAGCACTAAAGTTAGCAAATAAATCACAGATAGAAAGTCCGCGAGGACTTTCGTAAGTAGGCTAGAACTAGCAATGAATTATACACGTTGTTGTGCTTTCGTTATT
>JBGCDT010000310.1:0-2712 GCA_045105695.1 Saprospiraceae bacterium
CTCCACCGACCCCATCATCAAATAAGCCTTCAGAAAGGGATAAATATCTCCATTCAAAACGCCATCTGTATTGCTCGTCTGATGATTAGAACGATGGTCTTTTACTCGTCGGTCGTCCAATACATAGGAGCGAATCTGAGAGCCCCATTCTATTTTATTCTTACCGGCCTCTATCTTATCTCGCTCTGCCAACTGCTTTTGCAACTCCACCTCATAGAGACGTGATTTCAGCATTTGCATGGCTTTGTCTTTATTCAGGTGTTGGGACCTTTCTTGCTGACACTCAGCGGTTATACCGGTCGGTAAGTGACGTAAGCGAACAGCTGATTCTGTTTTATTGACGTGCTGACCACCAGCTCCTGACGCTCTGAAAGTATCCATTTCTAAATCAGCAGGATCAATTTCGATTTCAATAGTATCGTCTACCATCGGGTGTACAAAAACGGAGGCAAAGGAAGTCTGTCTTTTACCTTGGGCATTGAAGGGACTGATGCGCACCAGACGATGAACGCCATTTTCTCCTTTCAAATGTCCATAAGCATAATCGCCATTGATTTCTATAGCAACAGATTTAATACCAGCGACATCCCCATCTACTCTATTCAAACCGGAGCATTTGTAACCATATTTGTCGCAGAACATTGTATACATCCGTAACAGCATTTCTGCCCAGTCGTTGGATTCTGTTCCACCTGCGCCAGCGTTTATTTCGAGGATGCAATCGAGTTCGTCTTCTGGTTGATTTAGTGTAGAACGGAATTCTACGTCTTCAAGAATCTCTTTTGTTTTTTCGTATTTCTGAGTGACTTCTTCTTCCGTTGCTTCCTCCTCTTTCCAGAATTCAAAAAGCACTTCCAAGTCATCAATAGAAGTTTGCATCTCTCTGAAATTTTCTACCCATTTTTCATCAGCCTTCAGAGATTTCATCAGCTCCTGAGCATCCTTTGGATTGGCCCAAAAGTCAGGGTCCATCGTTTTCATCTTCTTATCGGCGATTTCGTTTTTTCGTTTATCAATGTCAAAGATAGCCCCTTATCGCAGCGACGCGAGTTTGGAGCTTTTTTAGTTGTTCTATAGTCATGTTTATGAATTTAGAAAGTTGACGAAATTATTTCTACATTGCTATTGATAAAATAAATTAGCTTCGTCAGTTAGAACAAGTTTTGCAATATTGCGGGGGGCAAATATACTAATTTTGCAACATGAAAATAATAGGGATCATTCCAGCTAGATTTGAGTCAACTCGCTTTCCGGGAAAGCCTCTTGTATCTATTGCTGGAGTGCCAATGATACAGCGGGTGTATGAACAAGCAAAGAAGGTCGAACGTTTTTCTGAGGTAGTTGTCGCAACAGACGATGAACGGATTTTTGATTTTGTAGAAAACTTTGGAGGAAAGGTTCAGATGACTAAGGCCAGCCATATCAATGGTACGGAACGATGTGCAGAAGTTGCAGAAGCAATTATAGATGCAGACATTATTATTAACATTCAGGGCGACGAACCTTTTATCGCTCCTGCGCAAATTGATTTATTAATTGACCAACTGATCGCTCAACAAAGAGGAATCGCTACTTTAGCTAAACAACTATTTTCCGAAAGGGATTGGAAAGATGCTAATATTGTAAAAGTATTGTTTGATAAAAACTATAGAGTGCTGTACTTTAGTAGAGCAGCTATTCCTTACAACCGTTCGACAGCAAACAATAGTTGGAATACGAATCAACATTATTACAAACACATCGGTTTATATGGGTACTACAGAGATACAGTCTTAGAAATCTGTACCTTGAAGCGAACGCCTCTGGAATTGAGTGAAAGCTTAGAGCAACTCAGGTGGTTGGAAAATGGATTTGAGATTGGAATTGCTATTACGAATAGCGAAAGTATCAGCGTCGATCACCCTTCCGATGTTTCAAAAGCTGAAAAATGGCTGAGTGATAAATAATCACTACCTTATTGATAAAAGAATAAAACTAACTGTACAAAACGAAAAGCAAAACATGATTAAACTAAGTAAGATTTCAACTAAACCACCCAAGGGTACAGATAAAGACAAAATAAAAGACGAGACAAAGAAGATTGTCAAGGAAATTGGCGTTCTACAAGAGAAGATGTTTGCAGAAGGAAAACACAGCCTGCTCGTTATTTTCCAAGGAATGGATTCTAGTGGTAAAGATGGATCGACTCAAAATGTATTTTCTCGCTGTAGCCCGACTGGTTGTCATGCAGTTGGTTGGAAAAAACCTACGGATTTAGAATTTGCGCATGATTTTTTATGGCGTATACATAAGGAGGCTCCTCGAAAAGGAATGATTAAGATTTTCAACAGATCGCATTACGAAGATATTTTAATTCAAAAAGTGCATGGTTGGATTACACCTAAGCAAACGAAGCAAAGAATGGATTCCATCAATGCTTTTGAAAAATTATTAGCTCAAGACAATGGAACCACCATTCTGAAATTCTACATGCACCTTTCACCAGAGCGACAGTTAGAAAAATTGCAAGAGCGAATTGAAGATCCAGAAAAAAACTGGAAACACAACCCAGGCGATTGGGAAGAAAGAAAACTCTGGCCAAAATATAGAAAGGCTTATGAGTATGCCATTAATAACAGTGAGATTCCGTGGATCATTGCTCCAGTAGATTCTCGCTCGTACAGAAACTACTTCATCGCAAAAAAAGTCCTAGAGACTTTGAAAAAGATGAAG
>JBGCDT010000311.1:0-3290 GCA_045105695.1 Saprospiraceae bacterium
AATAGTTTCCAATTCTCGCAAGTATAACTCTAAAATGAGATTGTATGTTACTATTGTGTCTTTACCGTATATCAGATAATCTGGCATCTGTGGACTAGCATTGCTATTTCTAGATAGTGTTAGTATTGAAACCAATAAAACGAATCGAAAATATTTCTTAGCTTTTTTCATTCTTTTCTGATTATCGACAACATTTGTACACACACAATAGACCTCCAAACATGCGTACATCTCCCTTACAAACATGCCGATTTACCCCCTTCACAAAATAGAACTATCTCACAAAAAATCGATAGCTCCTACACCAAGCCGATCAAACGTACGACCTCCCCGCAGTCCTCAAAACACACAAACACCCCTAAAACCGCGCAGTAACCCCCCCAACCAAATTCGTCCCAAACATAGGATACCGATTCCACCGCTGCCGCTTATTATTCAACACATTATTCACATCCAGAAATACACCGACGTTCCTAAACACCCGATACTCCGCACCCAAATTCAGATCATACAAATTATTCAAATGATCCACCTCCTGCGTCTGATTATCACGAAAGGGTACTCCGTTCTCGAAGAACAATTCTCCCTTCACGACCAGCTTATCTGACAAGGTCGTATAACGCGCAGAGAAGTTCATACTGAAAGAGGGAAGGTGCCAAGCTTTTTCTTCATTCTTTGGACGGTAGTAGTTTTGGCCGAGTGTAATGGTAGCCACCAGATTTTTAATCGGCGTAGCCGTCAGACTTCCTGTCAGATTATAAATATCAACAGTATCGTATAAAACGGCAAAACGAGTAGTGTCCAAAGGAGCTTCGTTATTCAAAAACAGCGCTAGATCATCTGTTGGTTTGTAACCACCTTCGATTTGATAATCAAGCAAAGTCAGATTACCTTTCACCCCTCCGTAGAAATGATAGTGGCGAGAGTTGCGCAACAACAATTCATCCTGAGTCGCAATGAAAGGATTGTATTCACTCAGACTCAGCATCGTGTTTTTTTCTAAATCTCCACCAGCACCTAAGTAGGCCGCTAGTTTGTTTCCTAGGATATTAACTGCTAATTCTGCATCTGGGAAAATGTGTGTTCCGCCACTGCGATTGTTACTGCTTTCTAGTTTTCGATCATCAAAAGCGAAGTTTACCCCAGCCTTGAAACGGAAGCGGTCACCATGCCAGGTGAAGTTTGGCTTGATGTAATAGTTGTTGATGGAATTTGTAAGTAGATTGTTAGGATTTGTAAAATCGGCAATAACATCTAGCGTGAAGGGATGCTTTTCGTTAAACCATTTGGTACCACTCAGGTGGATATTAACCCCGGTTTCTTTAGCCGTGTATCTATCCGTCAAATGATAAATATCTATGATTCCTTTGTAATTGATGTCGCCATAGTTTCGCTCCCCATTGAATACATTGGCCTGACCATACACCTTATTAAAGCGCTGACGAATTTGCGAACGCTCATAAATCTGCTCCGTATGATCATAGCCATAGAAGTGCAACTGCCGATTGTCTATCCCAAAGTTTCCACCAACGGCTAGTCCATTTTCTAAGTAATAAGTTCCGTTGATTTCCCCTCGATTGTCCATAAACCGCTGGTGTTCCAACTTCGTATTATTAGCTGCCTGATGATGCAAGTTAATGCCAAGGATGAACTGCTCACTATCAATGAAGTGATAAGAAAAATCACCCAATGATGCTCTTGGTAATCCATAGCCTGCTTTCAGATATCCTTTGTATCCTTTCTCTTCCTTCTTCGCTTTCATCGCCAAGGGACGTAATTTAGGAGCCAGGTATTCCATCTGCAAAGACTTCACTGGAATTTTGTAATTCAAATTCTTAGTCGCATCCTCCGCTGGGGGCAACTCAGGCATCAATACCAGCTTCTCCGAATCGGCAAGACGAGCCTCGAAATCCTGAATGACTTTTACTTCCTCAGAGGGCAGTCCTCCATCTGGCCCAGGCTGTGCGTAGGCGAGGGTAGCAAACAAAAAGCAAATCAGCAGAAAGAAATATTTATTTAGCGTACTCATTATAAGTGGTGATTTTTTGTTAGTCTAATTTTTTTAAAAGGTGGACGAGGTTGATAGGGTGGATGGGGTTGATAAGGTTTTTTGATTCGTGAATTTCTTAGGTTGATTTTATACTTAAAAATACGTCCTAAGAAAAACCTCATCTACCTTATCTCCTCATCCACCTCATCTTCCCAATTTTCAATTCCCTTCCGGAAACTCATCCATATCCAATTCGTCGTCACTGCCTTCAGGGCTTAGTCGATTGTTCTGTGCACCTTGGCCTTTGATGAGGGCCAGTTTTGATTTTGCGATGTTTACCAATTCGGGGTCGTCGTCGTAGTTTTCGATCAATCCTTCTAGTACGGCTTGCGCATTAAATAGGTCGCCTTTCTCTGCTAAGATGTCTGCAAGTAGAATAACACTTTTCGCTACCCAGTAAGGATAAGCAGAACTTTCTTTGTTGGCATTCAAACACAATTGCTGCGCTAAATCGAGATCTCGTTGTGCATAATAAATGTAAGCAATCGAGTAGCGAGCTTCAGCAGCTTTTTCATTATTGACATTTTTGACAACGCCATTGAAAGCTGTAAGAGCATTGTTATAATCTTTCTGATCGAAAGCAATTTTTCCAATGTAGAAGTTGGCGTTTGCTTTTTGTTCCTTGGTCGCTTGCGGGTTGTTAGCCACTTTTTCCGCCCAGCGAATTACAGAAGGCATATCGTTTTTGCGGTAAGCAGATTGCATGGCGCCCTCTTGTGCTTCGTATCTGTCGGTCGCATTTTCAGCGGCCTGTTCCCACTTGACATAGAATTCATAAGCTTTCGCAAAATTCTCTTCATGGTTGTAAGCAATAAGCGCCGCCTTTTGCAAAGCTTTGCCATAGTAGCGGCTAGAACCTCGGTTCGCTACGGCTTCATAATCCTTCAATGCCTCTGAATATCTTTTCAGAATACTATAAGAATCTCCTCGTCGGTATAGTGCAAGTAGTACGTTTTGTCCGTTCGGATATTTACGCATGTAAGCAGAAAAACCAGCGATGGCCTGCTCGTACTTTCCATTGTTGAACTGTGATTCAGCAGCTTTGAAATTTAAGGCTTCTTTATCTCCATCGTTTACTTCCAAACCTGGGATTGTCTCTATAAATGCAAAGTATTCTTCTGCTTTTCCAAGGTCGTCCACATAGATTTCTTCGAGTGCCGCGAGTGCCGCCTGTGATTCAGCAGCCACTGGATTGTGCGAAAACACCTGCTTGTAATAATCAATAGCTCCTGGTAAGTTT
>JBGCDT010000312.1:0-29955 GCA_045105695.1 Saprospiraceae bacterium
GATCTACTACTTTCACATTATTACCGGCCTGATCTCCAAGCCATTGAAGATTCTCGATGATTTCCTTTTTGAGGCCTGCTGTCATGCAATTATTTTGTCTTGATTAAGTTTTAAAGCAGTCACTTATACACCTTCTTGAAAATTACGTAGCAGTTGGCCCTTTTGAATTGCTATATTATAAAAGACAACTCATTTCCAAAAAGGATGTAAAACAATCTACTCAAAATACCCCGGCTTCATCTCTAAAGTCGGTCGATCCTCTTCCATCAATCGAGTATGCAAACCTCTAGTCTTCACCAATTCATACTTAAAGAAATACCGCATCGTCATCACCTTACCTTTGTAAAAGTCATGATCGCTGGAGCTCGCATTTCTATCCAAAGCCTTCTGCGCAACGGTTGCTTGTTTCAACCACTGCCAAGAGATGATGACCAAACTAAAATACTCCAAGTACAAAGTCGCATCAGCTAGAAAAACCTCAGGGCTTTCGGACATCGCATTTTGTATTTGTTTCATGGTGCATTCGTGAAGAGCTTTGGTTGCTTCCGCTAAATCATTTGCAAAAGGAACTAAGCTTTCGATCTGATTGGCTGCTCCGATGGACTTGTGAATTTCCGTTAGTAAATGACGCATGGCAGCTCCGTCGTTCATCATTACTTTTCTGCCGAGGAGGTCCATACCTTGAATACCAGTCGTCCCTTCGTAGATGGTATTGACTCGGATGTCTCTGTAATATTGTTCTACGGGAAAGTCATCACAATAGCCCGCGCCGCCCATGCACTGCATTGCTGCACTGACGGATTGAACGCCATATTCTGAAGGGAATGCTTTTGCAATTGGCGTAAGTAAACTCAACAACATCTCTGCTATTTCTTTATCTTTTCCATCACCACGACTTGCGATATCAGCGTATTTGCTACAAGCGACTAACAAAGAAAAGCTTCCTTCGATGACTGATTTTTGAAATAATAACATTCTGCGCACGTCTGCATGATCTATGATCGTAACGGGTGGCGAAGCGGCATCTTTATTTGATGGATGACGGCCTTGACTTCTTTCGTTGCAATATTGCAACGCTGCGTAGTAAGCGGCAGTGGCTGTACCGGCAGATAACATCCCAGTTCCGATTCTGGCTTCGTTCATCATTTGGAACATGTAGATCAGTCCTCTGTTTTCTTTACCGACGAGATAGCCTCTGCAATCATCTGATTCTCCGAACATTAGTGTAGCTGCTACGTAACCTTTCTGTCCCATTTTGCCAAAAATACCTGCGGTGTTTACATCATTGAAAACAAAGTCGTCCCCTTCGATTCTGTTCTTAGGAACGACAAAAAGGGAGATTCCTTTAGTCCCCGCAGGCGCTCCATCGATTCTTGCTAACAATAAGTGCACGACATTGTCTACGGCGGTATGATCGCCTCCAGAGATATAAATTTTTTGTCCTTTTATTTTGTAATAACCATCCTCTGTTGGAGTAGCTGTAGTGCGAATGTCGGAGAGGGAACTTCCCGCTTGCGGTTCGGTCAAAGCCATTGTCCCTTGCCATTCAGCGGAGTACATTTTTGGAACGTAAGTCCCTTGTAATTCTTTGCTACCGAAAGCACGAATTAGGTTAGCAGAACCTTGTGTCAAAAAAGCATAAGGCGCTGCGTTCGGATTAGCGCAGTAGAAAACGAAAAGAGCTGAGTTCATAACCGTCAATGGCATTTGTTGTCCTTCATGTTCGTAATCATCCGCCGCTCCGATCCATCCGCCAGCACCGAGCGCTTGAATAGCTGTTCGCAATTGTGGATGCACCTGCACTTCCTTTCCATCGAAGTAAGCCTTCTCCTTATCCATTTCAGTAACGATAGGGTGGAGGATGCGCTCTCCGATTTGCTTGGCCGTTTCGATAGCCATGTTGATGGCCTCTTCGTCGTAAGCCTCGAAGTACTCATATTTATTGAGAGACTCCGCATTGAAAACTTCGTGGAGGGTAAACTTTACGTTTCGGAGATTGACAAATTGATCGGCCATCTTATTCAGGTTTGAATTTTAGGGAAACGGAATTGATGCAGTAACGTTGGTAGGTCGGAGGTGGTCCGTCAGGGAAAATATGTCCTAAGTGAGAACCACAATTGGAGCAAACCAATTCTGTACGAATCATGCCATGCGAGGTGTCTTTGATTTGCTCGATGCTAGCGGATTCGAGTTCCGACCAAAAGGAAGGCCAGCCACAACCGGAGTGAAATTTTTGTTCAGATTTGAACAAAGGATATTCGCAAGCACCGCAGTGGTAAGTTCCTTCATCCTCTGTGTCGGTATACTCCCCAACGAAAGCGCGTTCTGTTCCTTTTTGTCGCAAGACTCGATAAGCTTCCGGGCTTAGTAGTTCTCGCCATTCTGCTTCTGTTTTATTTACTTTGTATTTCATATCTATTTTGTATTTTACTCAGCCGTAAAATTCTTGTTATTTTAATCATTTAAGCTTATTTAACTAATGGAAACATCATCTAGATATCTATAATAAAAACCCAAAGTTTATAGCTTTGTTTTAAATATGATGTGTGTTGTACGTTCATTATTGAATGACACAATTATATCACATTTCTTAATAATATGCGCTATATCGTTTGATGTTCATTTGAGAAAAGAAGAGAATCGCAACAGTGAAGGCTATCAAATTCCTAGCTGTCTGTATAATAATTACTGAATAAAATCTATTTTATTAAACAGATGTGTAAATTGTCAGCTATAATGAGAAAATCCTATATCATAATTTCACTACTTTCATTCTGTTCAATGGCCTTTGCTCAGGTTACATTAGACAATGCTTCTTTTGAGGGAAAACCTCAGGATGCAACCATACCTACGGGTTGGCAGCCTTGTGCAATGGGCACTACGCCAGACTTATTACCAGGTTTTTGGGGAGTTCAGTTGGAAGCTCATGAAGGAGATTCTTACCTCGGATTGATTACTAGAGATGATGGTACGTTCGAAAGTGTTGGGCAACGAACTAGCCAGCCCTTGATCGGTGGAGAGTGTTATACTTTTCAATTAATGCTTTCTCATTCAAAAGAATATGCAGGCTATAACAAAGCTATTAAATTGAAAATATGGGGAGGGAAAACGGCCTGTTCTAAAGATCAGTTATTAGGAGAAAGCTCTTTTATAAATCACACTGACTGGAAAATGTATCAATTCAAATTCCAGCCAGCGGTTGATATCAATTATATTATTTTTGAAGCGCAGCACATGGATGGCGTCTACTTTCATTATAAAGGGAACATCCTGATTGATGCTTGTTCCGCCATCGAGCAGTGTGATAGAGCCTAGTTGCTTGTTGCAGCTTCTTCTCTTTCTTTCTTTAGTTTCCGTTCTATTTTGCGACCTTCTCTGGCGAGCTTCTCCGCTTCCTTATTCATATCTTTTGTGGCTTTTTTCGTTTCATCCTTTTCCTCTTTTCCTCAATCTTTGAGTTCTTCCATGAGGTCATCTCGTTTTTGTTGCCAGTCTTTTTTCTTTTCGTTCCAGTCTGTAATTTGATCTAACATTTGACTGCCTTCTTCCACCTTGTCTTTTGTGGCGTCGATGGCTGTTCCAATTTTGTCTAAAGCATCGTCATATTTACCTGACCTGAATTTAGAGACTTCCTCTCTGAGTAGACCTACACCTGCCTTACCTACATCAGCAGCTTTGTTGATGATTTCTTTTGACTGTGCTTTTTCCTCGGCAGAACCAAAAAAGAAGTTATACGCTAATATACCTACGATCAGCATTAGGCCGACCTTAATAACACTTTTGATCATAATGAATTGAATTAATATTAATAATGGGCTGAAAGATAGGAACAATCTAGTATTGGCGTAAAAAAATAGATAAGTTCTAATATCAATAAGAGGAAGGGAAGCTTATTTCTGATGAATAACAATTGATTCTTGAATGGCATCAATGTCATATGATCGAGAGGATAGGGGATGACGGTGGCCGTTTTTTTCTTCTATGATAAGATAAAATTCTGTTGAGAGAATTGCTTCTGGATCTAAGTCTGTTGAATCAGGGTAGATATAAATAGACTTCACATCGGTCATTTTACAATCTCCGAATGGAGTTCGAAGATGTTCAGGTGATACTTCAACTATATCGTATTCATAACTTGATTCTAAGCTGTACAAAAAGGAAGCAGCAGCTAGGAAAGTAGCTAGGCCGACTAAGCCTACTATGGAGCCACTTGACATTTCTGTAGAAGTATGCTTCTTCCTAACGTAGAACTGGTAAAGCAAGACTGAAATTCCTAGTAAGGTAATAAGGCCAAAACCTACCAATATCCAGTCCCACCCCTGATCAATGGGAGTGAAAGTAACTGTATCTAAATTCATTTATAGTCCTAAAAATTGTAGAGCATATGGCATATCAGTCCAATGCTCAACGTTACAATTAACTTGAGTAAATATTAATTTGTAATAAGATCATTAGAGAAAATACGTTGGCGTAAATATTAGGGCCTGATCTTATAGTTGGTATCTATTATTAGCATGGCAAATAAAGGAAATTTGTACGAGAAAACTTAACAAAAAGAACAAAAAAGTACTTGCTATTGTAGAAAAAAGTAAGCATAACTACTTAACGAAAAGTGTTATGCTTTCTTTTGAAATTATTTCAGTAATTTTAATGTATTTCTTTTAATTAATTGTTTATCAGTAGTTTATGTATTTGTGTAATTTGTTTTTTGTTGAATATCACCCAAAAAAAACTGTTCGTGTTCTAATTAAGTCTTGTTATTATAAACTCGGTCCTTCTATTTAGCCTATGATCAGACTCATTACATTTATGGTTATTTCCGCAAGGCTTTAGTAATTCATCTTCTCCCATACCTACAGCATTCAACCGTAAAGGAGAAATTCCAGACTTAATTAATGATTCTTTCACCCTCTCTGCTCTTTGTTGAGATAGTTTTCTATTGTAGGTTTCACTACCTCTCGAATCAGTAAAGGACTTAATCGTTAGATGGAAATTTTTATTCCTTTTCATTTCCCAAACGATATTATCAATTAATACTTTTTCTTTTGCTTTTATTCCAACGTCATTGAAATCATAGTAAATCGGACTAAAAGCAATTACCTTCCTATTTTCTGGTAAGTCAATTGACTCCAAAGGTTCTGGAGCTGATTTTAACAGGTTTTCAGGGATAGATCGGGAAGTGAATATCTCTGTATCAGCAATAGCAAGGATGGTTTCCTCGGTTTGATTCATTTGAATATTATTCTCAATAGATTTATCTGTTAGTCCAATTGCTCCGACCACGACCTCTCTTGAATAGTCATTGTTTAGATTGTCAGATTGAGCTGAGTTTGTTTGCTCACTATCATTATTAGATGCGATATCATCTGTTCTCTCCTTAGGCCAAACCATTACATAAGAATCATCTGCCATAAGGTGGTTCGCAGAGACGATTTGTTGTAGAACACCATTACCTGGTCGTTCTGCAATAACGAGGTAACTTTCCGCGGGATTTATCAAATAGCTTTCATTCGAATAAGTGCCAAAAGCCGGATCTATTTTTTTACCTAACAATGAGACTACATTTTCATCTAATCGATTAACAATAGTCACAGGCTCTTCTAAAAAACCAGTTAGCAATAATGCTGGATTTATTTGAATAACCGTCACATCTGTTTCATAATATGCTAGTCCAGTTTGTTCGTCTACAATCTTAAACTGAGTTGTTAGTAAATCACTTTCTGTTTCGATTGGAATTTCCAGAGGAGCGGTAACCTTCCAACTGTATATATCATCGCTTCCTGCTCCCCCCGGACGGTTGGAGGTGAAAAATCCTTGATCCAAATTTTCATTTGCAGTAAAAGAGAAATCATCCCATCTGGTATTGAATGGTTTTGGTAAGTGAAGAACATTGCTCCAAACGCAATCTTCATTAAGGGTTGTTTTGAAAAGGTCCAAACCACCCATTCCAGGTCTTCCGTTGGAGGAATAGTACAAGTTTCCCTGGGCGTCTAAAAAGGGAAAGACCTCATCGCCTGAGCTATTAACTTCGGCTCCTAGATTGTATGGCGTCGTCCATTCTCCATTCATATATTCTGAAGCATACAAATCCATACCTCCTAGACCATTAGGCCGATTTGCAGAAAAGATGAGCAAATGACTATCTTCAGAAAGCGCTGGATGGCATGTTCTAAAACCATCATTGAAAGGTAGGTCCCCTTGTTCTACCCATTTGCCATTAATAAACTGTGCGCTAGAAAGTTTGACCTCGTAGATTCCACTGGCAGTAGGCTTTTTGTGGTTACGTGTATAGATCATATAGTCTTCTGTGGCATTAAATGTTGCCGAGCCTTCGTGTCTGTTACTGTTTAATTTTCCAGGCAATTCCATGTATTCCTGGAGATCCCCATTGTCATCTATTTCCGTAAAAAATAAGTTGGAATTGTTATTCGAAAGTACTTTTCTGAGCCATCCATTTTTGGGGGTTCTATTTGAAGAAAATACGATCCCTCTTTTGTGATAAATAGGGCTGTATTCGATTCCTTTTGTATTTACTCCTTTTACATTTTTGACTTGGACTTGCTCTGAGATGTCGGCAATCAATGTCTCTGATGGTAGGATGAGAGAGTTTAAATTAGTCTCTACAGTTTGAGATTTAAGAGTTGTTTGTAGAAGGAGAAAACAAATTAGCGTGAAGTAAGTAAAGTGTTTCATGGTGAAAATCAGTTTTAAATATATAAATAATATATAATGCGTTTTATACTGATAATCTTTCCTTTTTGTTTTGTTTTTTGATATCTGTTTTAGAATGAGCAATCCTATTATTATATTTGTCAGAACTTAGTTATTTAATAAATCTAATCTCATTGCTGAATTTTTGTCAGAATTAAAATTTTATAAAAATGAAATCTTTACTTAGTATTTTAAGCTTTGCTTTACTACTCCCTTTGTTCACTAATGCTCAGGTGGAAATGGAATCAGGCTATGCTTTCACCATGGAAAAAGGTCTGAACTGTACGCCCATAAAAAGCCAAGGAAAGACCGGGACTTGCTGGAGTTTTGCAACTTCTTCTTTTCTAGAATCTGAATTATTACGAAGTGGAAAAGAACCTTTTGATCTTTCAGAAATGTATGTAGTTAGAAATATTTACAAGGAGAAAGCTCGTAATTATGTTCTTCGTCAAGGTAAAGCAAACTTCAGTCAAGGAAGCCTTGCACACGATGTCATCAATGCTGCTGATCGTTATGGTTTAGTGCCAGAAGAGGCTTACGATGGAAAAACAGAAGCAGATGAAAAACACAATCACTCTGAAATGGCTGCGGTTCTTAAAGGAATGTTGGATGGCGTTTTGAAACAAAAAAGACTAAGCGACAAATGGATGAAGGTCGTTGAGGCTGCTATGAATGTTTACCTAGGCGAAGCTCCTGATAATTTTAATTACAAAGGAAAAGAATATACGCCAAAGTCTTTTGCAAAGGACAACGGAATCAATCCAGATGATTACATCAGCCTTTCCTCTTACACGCATCATGATTTTTACGATGAGTTTATTTTAGAAATCCCTGACAACTTTTCTAATGGTTCTTTTTACAATTTACCGATTGACGAGTTGATGACGGTTTTTGACAATGCAATAAGAAATGGTTATTCCGTAGCTTGGGATGGCGATGTTTCTGAGAAAGGTTTTTCTGCAAAAGAAGGTATGGCTGTTTTGCCAGAAGATGAAAAGCGCAAAGACTTATTCACTCAGCCGGGTAAAGAAGTGAAAGTCGATCAGGAAATGCGACAGCGAACTTTTGAATCTTATGCCACTACTGATGATCATCTGATGCACTTGACCGGTATTGCTAAAGATAAGAACGGAACAAAGTATTACCTGATCAAAAACTCATGGGGAGAAATTGGCCCTGAAAAAGGTTATCTGTATATGTCTGAAGCTTATGCAAAATTAAAGACGGTTGCCATCTTAGTTCATAAGGATGCAGTACCTACGCAGATACTAAAGAAGCTGGAAGGTAAAAGTTGATATTGAAATCTTCTTTTAGAAGTGAATGTGACTAAACCTTTAACCAATACTAAGGGCTTTCCGTTTGTTTGGTGTACTTATTATAGACCATAAAACAAATCAGTTATATTCACTTCTTTACTTTTCTGATATGAAACTAAAATATGCTTTCCTCTTTTTTGCAATGATGTTTTTTCAAAGCACGATTGCAACTGCTCAGTACGACAGTATTTCTGTAGATGGAATAACCAGAACTTATCTTCTTCATCTTCCGACCAATTATAATACTAGTGAGCCTGCTCCTCTGATCATAGCCATGCACGGTGGCTTTGGTTCTGCAACCAATGCTCAGAATCAAACTCAGCTTAGCGTAAAAGCAGATGAGGAAGATTTCATTGTTGTTTATCCAGAAGGCGTGAAAGGAGGCTTCCTGAATATTCGTACCTGGAATGCCGGAGAATGCTGTGGCTATGCAAGTAATACTAATATCGATGATGTTGGTTTTATAGATCAGTTGCTTGATTCGCTGCTGGTAGAATACGCTATTGATGAGACTAGAATTTATGCAACAGGCTTGTCTAATGGTGGTTTTATGAGCTATCGACTTGCTTGCGAACTTTCTGATCGGATTGCTGCAATTGCTCCAGTTGCTGCTTCAAGTACAGTTCCTTTATGTAATCCTGAGCGGCCAGTGCCCATCATTCAGTTTCACTCTTACCTGGATTTTAATGTTCCATATGAAGGAGGGGTAGGAAATGGCGTTTCTACTCACTACAATCCTCCGCATGATTCAATTCATGACCTTTGGTCTAACCTAAATAATTGTAATTCTCAGAGAGATACTATTTTGTCTAACAATGAGTACACGTATATTCGGTGGGCGGATTGTGATTGTGGAACTGAGATTGAATATTACATAACAGAAGATGGAGGGCATTCCTGGCCACAAGGAAATTCAACGACAACTGGTGATCCAACTTCTGAGTATATCAATGCAAGCGATCTGATGTGGGAATTCTTTGAGCAACATACTTTAGAATGTAATACAACTAGCATATGGTCTCAAGAAACAGCTATTAGAAATGATCTTTTAGCGATTTGGCCAAATCCATCTACAGGACTTTTTACGTTGGATTGGAAAACTGATTCTGAAATTATTGAGCTTCACATCTATGATTCAAACGGTACTAAGTTGGAAATCGGGATTACAAATAATGAACTTGATTTGCGAAGATTTCCTAAAGGCCATTACCACTTAGACGCGATTCTAAAAGAGGGGAGGGTAGCGAAAAAACTTTTAGTAAAATAATTTTCTAACATTACACTTGCGACAAGAATCTAGTCATCGCCATCTCAATGATACGCTTGTTCAGCTCTTTCATATTCCTTTCATAACAATCTAATTCCGTATCTGTAAAAAGTCCAATGGTTACGCCTATCAACTGGTTTTTTAAATTGCTGTTTTTTTGTAAAAACTGATTTAGCGTAGTTCGGTTTTTCGTCTCTTTTCCTTCTTTGAATTTAAGGTGCTGAAAATGTGGAGCTACTTTTATACAACGAATCAACGTAGCATGCTGGAACTTCAAAACCGGCCTCAACGTAAAATGCATAAAGTCTTCAATTTCATTCTTACTTTCAGTCACTAGGACCGGAACTTTAGGTCGTAAGTTTGTCACTAATTCTGATCTTGTCATTGTGCTTTTGTTTTTGTAATAGTATTGTTATTTTGGTAGATAAGGTCGATGGGGTAGATAAGGTTTCCTTCAAATAATAATATATAAAACTAGCGATAGAAGGAAACCTAATCCACCTTATTTCCTCATCCACCTCATCTCCCTTTCATCTCCTCATCTCCTCCACCTTTTTCACAATTTCATTCACCGTTTCTTCCAACTCTTTGCCCATCCTTAGCCACTCTGCTGGATACTTCTTTTTTAGGAAAAAGACAGTTGCATAATAGATGGGTTTCAGTCTGTCCTTAATCCTTAATTGTAAAGACTCTGGACTATTAAAATGTTTAAATAAAAACTCATATTCTTTTGCTGCCAGTAAATAAAGCAGGTGGAAATTCACAGGATGTTGTTCGCAAATATCAATAAAGTCTTCTGTGTACAACAAACCAGATTTGATGGCATCTTTGAAATACTTCGTCGCTTTGCTAGTGTCCTTGTATACTTCGAGGTAAAGATAAGCTAGGTTATTCATCGCTTGCATTTGGCCTTCCTTAGCTGCTGATTCATAATGCTTTAGCGCATTCGCTGGCTGCTTTAATTCATTGGCATACAGGTTTGCTAAACTAAAAAGCACATCTTTGTCTTTCTTCTGAGCAAGTGATTTTTTGAAGTAACTTTCTGCTTGGCGAAACTGCTTTCCTTTGTTTTTGTAAAATAAACCTAAGTTAAATAAGGCATCCGGATGCTTACTCACCGCTGCTCTTTGATATAGCTTTTCAGCCATCTTGGGTTTGTTGTGGATGCGTTCGTACATGACCGCCAGGTTGTTCAAGGCAGCTATGTTGCCTTTGCTGACCGCCTTTTTGTAGAACTGTTCTGCCCGTCGATAATCCTTCTTGCTATAGTGATAAATCCAGGCAATTCTAAAATTATTTTTGGACTTCATTTTTAGTAAATAGCTCAGCGCCATATCATAATCCTTCTCTTTCAAAGCATACTCTGACTGATTCAATAATTCAACATCTGAACGAATCAACTTCTTCAAATAAGGGCTTTGTTTTTCTTCCAGAAACTCCTTGGTGGCTTCTAATAAACGGTGCTGACTTTCAGTAGTCAAATGATTGGTCATGGCCAATGCCTCAGATAAAAGAACAGCTCCTTTTGGATCATAGCTTCCTTTTTTCAAATGCTCAATATGCCGCTGACTGCGTTCGTCAATTTCATTAGCATCACACCATTGTTCGAGGAAGCGAACGAGCCAAAGTACCTTCTGCTGATCGCCTGATCGGCCATGTCGCATCAGGTACCAAATATTGAAAAAACGTTCGTTGATTTGATAGAGATGGTTCTTGGTATTGGTTTTTATTTTACTGACAATTTCATGCTTTGTAAGCTGTTGCAAAAGCGCAGAAATCAGTTTGCTCTCCATGCGGGTAGCAGCCTGAATTTCTTTTACACTCACTGCATCCCACTGTAGCGCAATGGTCTCTACAACTTCCTGTTGAGCGGGGGAGAGGTCGTCCATTCGATGCTTGTACAGAGGCGTCACTCGGTCCAATACTTTTTCTAAATCTACAAAAGTATTCCCAGTATGGTCGTCTGCAAAAATTTCAAAAAGTAAAATTATCGTTCTAGTCACACCACCTGTTAATCGACGTAGTGCTTCTATTCGCCCTGGCTGATTTTTCACTAAATTTCTAATGCCTTCCTCTTCATACAATTCGCCCAATTGCAAAAGTAAAGTACGAGTTTGTTCTGCATTTAATCCTTCCAGTCGTTCTACTTTAAAGAACTCATAGAAAGGATGATTGTATTGATAAAAAGCTTCCAGAACCACAGATGAGGCAGCAAACAATCGGATGTCCGCAGAGCTTTGCAGAATCTTCCGAAGTCTATGTGCCTCCAAATCACTGAACTTCTGAAACATGTCTCCGAAGTTGTCAATGAAGAGGATGGTTTTCTTTTTTTGCTGTTGTAAGGTCTTTGTTAGAAGATTGTACAAAGCACGTTCGTACTCATCATCAGATCGATGAACTTTGGATAGATGTGCGACCTGCTGCTGCATTTCGTGAAAGCAAGTGTCCTTCTCTGCAAGCAATTGAATGATGCGCTCCCAAAACTTAAAGAGCTTACGAATACTGTATTCTTCTTCATTGAAGTTGAGTGGAATAAGCCAATTGTTCAGTGCCTCATCTTGCTGTACGGCATAGGCGAGTCTCAATAACAATGTTGTCTTCCCCATCCCTCGTTTACCTTCGACCATGTAGTGTTGCTCGGGGTACTCCATGCTGGCCGTTTTGATTTCAGCAAAGAGTTTTTCAAACATGCGCTGACGTACGATGAAGTGTTTCGCTAGTTCTTCTGGGCTCTGGTTCTTAGGATTGTAAATGCAGGCTACTGTTTTTGCAGGCATAGATTTTTTAAGTTTTTTTCTCAAAAGAAATTTTACTTGGCTTGTTCTCTTCTTGCGAATCCTACAGAGTTCGCAGAGCGCACTGAGTGAACGTGTATATACTGTTAGACTCTGTGTTCTCTGCTTTCTCTGTTAGAGGAAATGTGTGTTGAGCAACAATAAATATGTTCTTTATTAAAGGCCACAGAACAAACGTGTACACACTGTTATTCTCAGCGCCCTCTGGGTTTCTGCGAGACATATCCAGACCTCAATCCCTAGTCATTAGCATACTTAATCCACCAGTTTTGCAATATCGGCGAATTGAAGCTAAAGCAATTTCCATTACTATTGATGTAGCCATCGAATTCTAAAATTTCCAAAACCGCCGCACCATTGTTCTCCTCTTTGAAAGTATCTAATGGGACTTCGTTCTCTTCTGCAATTTTGGACAAAATTCTTTTAGCTAACAACGCTTCTTCCTTGACCAGAGACTTATCCAGTCGGCTGTAGTAATTTTCAAAATAAATATTATTTCTATGGTTACTAGCCTTTTCAAAGACCTGATCTACAGTTGCTTTACTTATTGGTTCTTCCGTGATTTCAGATTCATCAATAAGCATTTGTACGACGAGCTGAATGAAGAAAGGCATCAGCCAACGTAGTCTTTCAAGGATGTATGGAATAGTTCCTTTCTCAGATTTGAGCGAATAGTTTCTAAACAACTTTCGAATAAAATCTGTCGCTTCTTTTTTAGATAAAGGAGGCACCTCCACCACGTTCAAGTCGTTGATCGTGGCGGTGGCGTCCAGCTTTCGGGCAATGTTTGGCAGTCCGATAGAGCCTGTATAAAGAAATTGTATTCCACGTTTAGCACGTTGGCGAATACTTCTATTCATATGCAAAAAGCGACGAGACTCCTCAGCATCTTGCTTCTTTTCGATTTGCTCTACCGTAACTGGAAATTCATCTACCAGCAGAACAATCGTAAAAGAAGTCGTATCCAAATTACTCATCAGTCTTTCGAACTCTTTACTATACTTTGGTTGTTCTTTGACTTGTGTTTCGAGTTCGATGCCCCAAACCTTGATCTTCTTAATATGATCTGCGAAGTCCTCGAAAATATTTCTGGTTTTCTTAGAAGCCTTCATTAATGCAGTTACCGCACTACTGTCCAATAGCTCTTCAGATAAACTTCGGAAGTACTCTTCGGTTTCTTCGATGTCTTCCACATTCACATATACAAAAGCATATCCTTTACGTGGAGACTCTTCCATAAAACGCATGATAGAGGTTTTACCCGCTCGTCGGGGAGCAGATAAGAAGATGTGACTGCCGGCATCCAAACGTCGATAGATTTTGTTGATGACCGTATCCCGTGGATAGAAATCCTTTCCTCGCGGGGTTTGTCCTACGATATTTCTCATGGTACTGATGTTTGTGATTGATATTAAATAGTCTGTGTACTCACTCACATGATGTCTAATTACAATACAAAGATGGTTAACAATTATTCTATTGTCAAATTTTGACAATTAAATTGTTGTTAAAAAGCGTATTTGAATGAGCTTTGATACTTATTAAGCTGAGTTATTTTGTTTTTGATAGGGTTGATGAGGTTGAAAGGGCAGAAGAGGTTGATAAGGTTTCCTTTTGATTCGCTCCTAACAACATTACGTTAGAAAGAGATCCTATCGACCTTATCTGTCCTATCCACCTCCTTCACAACCTCTTCCAACAACTCAACACATGATCATCTACCATTCCAACAGCTTGCATATAAGCATAGCAGATGGTTGTTCCCACGAATTTGAAACCTCGCTTTTTTAAATCCTTCGCCATCGCATCACTCTCAGGAGTTGAAACGGGAACTTCTTCCATTGTTTTGAAATGATTGACAACAGGTTTTCCACCAATGAACTGCCAGATGTATTTATCAAAGCTTCCGAACTCTTTTACGATTTCTAGAAAGCATTGCGCATTTACCACAGCTGCGTTGATCTTTAGTTTGTTTCTTATGATGTTTGGATTCTCCTTGAGTTTGGCTTTTTTAGCTTCTGAATATTTCGCCATTTTCTTTGCATCGAAATTGTCGAAGGCTTTTCGGTAGCCTTCTCTTTTTTGTAGAACGGTTAACCAACTCAGCCCTGCCTGGGCGCCTTCGAGAATAAGCATCTCAAAAAGTTTTCGATCATCATGTTCGGGGACACCCCATTCTTCGTCATGATACTTTTGGTAAATTTCAGGAGATTCTCCCCAGGCGCATCTTTGTTTTTCTTTCGACATAGTATTGGTGGTTTTAGGTTTTTTAGTTTTCATCAAATGTAAATGAAAGCCAGTACTTCTTCTATTAAATTTCCTAATTTCACCATTGTAAATTTCAAATCATTTAAATACTTAAACATGAAATTCATTGCTAAGGCATTACTCGTATTTAGTTTTATCCTTTCGGTAAATTTTCTTTCTGCGCAAAGCAAACAACTGCTGACACCTGAAGTTTTATGGCAGTTTGGAAGAGTGTCACTTCAGGATATTTCGCCAGATGGAAAGTTTATTATTTATGGAGTGCGTTATTATTCAAAGGAAGAAAATTCAGGGAGTACAGATTTGTTTCTTCTTTCTACAACCAACGGTCGCCCGATTCAATTAACCAAAAGTGAAGAAAGCGAATACAACGCTCGATTCACTTCAGATGGCCAACGCATTGGATTTCTAAAGAAAGGGAATCTTTATGAAATGGACTTAAAAGGAGAGAATCAAAAACTTGTTTCTGAAAAAGAAATGAATGGGTTTGCCTACGCCCCAAGTGGAGACGGACTTCTTTTTATAGCAGATGTAAAACTGGAAGCTACTGCAATGGATAAGCACTCAGACCTTCCAAAAGCAGATGCCCGCATTATGGATGACCTAATGTATCGCCATTGGAATACATGGGATGATTATAAAAAAAGCCAAATCCATTATGTAGGATATGAACCTGGAAAAATATCTAGAGAAACCATCAATATTATGGATGGACCTTACGACTCTCCTGTAAATCCTTTTGGAGGAATGGAACAAATTAGCTTCAGTCCTGATGGGAAATTCATTGCTTACACTTCAAAAAAAGTGAATGGAAAAGCATTTGCGGAAAGTACAAATACAGATATCTATTTATATGATATTCAGAAGAAAACAACAAGTAATTTGACTAAAGGCATGATGGGTTATGACATTGAACCTAGCTTTTCTGTTGATGGAAAATACTTGCTTTGGAGTAGCATGAAAAGAGATGGTTACGAAGCTGATCGTAATCGAATTTTCAGAATGGATTTGAATGCTAAAGAAAAAATAGAACTTACTACTGGTCAGGAACTAAGTGCGAATTCACCTACGCTTTCGTCTGATGGAAAAACGGTTTATTTCTCTGCGGCGACCCAAGGAACCTATCAATTATTCAAAGTAGATATTGCAACAAAGCAAGTAAAACAACTCACAGAAGGAAAGCATAACTACTATGACTTCGTCTTGAACGAAAAGCAAATCATAGCCAGAAGAGCTTCCATGTCGATGCCTCATGAGTTGTACAAAGTAAATATTGCAGATGGTCAAGCAAAGCAAATGACTCAGATCAATAAAGGGCTTTTGGGCTTAGTGAAAATGGGCGAGGTTAAAGAACGCTGGATAAAAACAACAGATGGAAAAGACATGTTGATTTGGATGATTTATCCACCTGATTTTGATCCTACTAAAAAGTATCCAGCGATTCTATATTGCCAAGGTGGGCCCCAATCTACGGTTTCTCAGTTTTGGTCTTACCGATGGAATTTTCAGATGATGGCTGCTAATGGTTATGTAGTTGTAGCTCCGAATCGAAGAGGTCTTCCTTCCTTTGGACGACAGTGGAATGAAGACATTAGTGGTGATTGGGGTGGCCAGGCAATGAAAGATTTATTGTCTGCGATAGATGATGCAAAACAAGAGTCTTACATAGATGAAAATAGGTTAGGAGCCGTAGGCGCAAGTTATGGAGGTTACTCGACCTACTGGTTGGCTGGAAACCACAAAAAGCGTTTTAAAACATTCATTGCACATGGAGGACTTTTCAATTTAGAAAGCTGGTACGGAACCACCGAAGAACTCTTTTTTGCGAATTGGGATCTCAAAGGACCTTACTGGCAGAGCCCGCTTCCAGAGACTTACAAAACAGATTCACCACACAAATTTGTGAAAAACTGGGATACTCCACTCTTGGTTATTCATGGTGGAAAAGATTTCCGAGTTCCAGAATCTGAAGGGATGCAAGCCTTCCAGGCGGCTCAGTTGAAGGGTGTTCCAAGTCGATTTCTCTACTTCCCGAATGAAGGACACTGGATACTAAAACCGCAAAATGGAATACTTTGGCAACGGGTGTTTTTTGATTGGTTGGATAGGAGTTTGAAATAAGGGAAGCGAGGGCGGAAGAGGGTAGGAAAGGGTTGAAGATGGTTTTCACTCGGAGCGTTTATATTTGAAATTTCAGAAGTAATGATATGGCGAAATCCTTTTCAGCCCTCATGTTCTTCTAAAGATTGATCGACCCAAGTGAAAACCCTCTTCAACCTTAAATCCTCACTTTCTCAAAAAAACAATTTCTCCATTTTTCTCGACTTTGATAATTACACTAGGTTCTCCTGGCTCCATATTATTGCGACCTTGTTTAGCGATGTAATCTACGTTTGAAATAACTGCAGAACTAATGGCTCCGAAGTGTGCTGGAAAGGGTTCGCCGTTAATATTAGCGGAAGTCGTAACTATAGGTTTTCCAAATTTATTGATCAGGTTTTTGCAAAATTCATCTCTTGCGATTCGAATGGCTATACTGCCGTTTGTAGGGACTAAGTTATCAGGGAGATTTTTAGCTCTATTGTATACAACTGTCAGTGGACGGTTGTGATGTGCTAGAAGCGTCTCAACTCTAGGGTGCATTTCTTCCACGTATTCTTTTACCATGTCAATAGAACTTGCCAGTAGACTAAGTGGCTTTGCTGGGTCTCGTTTTTTAATACTATTAATTTTTTCAATGGCCTCCCTATTTGTTGCATCACAACCAATGCCCCAGATGGTATCCGTAGGGTAGAGGATGGTGCCGCCTTTTTGCAAAACGTTACAAAGTTCGGAAAGAGGTTCTCCTCCAAACATGAGTTGATTGAATTGTTTGTCAGACATCTGAATAGACTTGTGAAGCGGTTGCGACATGTCAATTAGTTTTTATTTTGGAAATAGAATTAGTAATCAAATACGGTAGAAAAGAACAGTAGGTTCTTATCCATCTCGTACGTAGCTTCGTTTTAGATATAGAATTTCTAAGAGCGGATTCCCAAAACAAATTAAGTATATTCAGAAAGAAATCACATGATTAACTTTAAAACAGCTAAGAGTTAAGCTGCTTTGTACAAAGAGTCTCAGTGAGCGATCAGAAGAAAAGAGTGTAAAGTTTTTCTTATTCTAATATAAATGGATTGTTTGAGAACCAGGTCAAAAAAAGAAAACTGGTTCAGGTATAAATTAGCTTATCTTATCCTCCGTAGGAGAATCGATAGTCTTAACGTATTTTAACACTTCATTTTGTATATAAATGAGCAAAACATTTCAAAAAAATTGGATTTTTTTTCTCACAACAATATTTCCCAGTTGTACTGAGCTTGTTGATGTTTTTTCAGTAGGGATTTTTGTAAACTTTTAAACCAAGCATTCCCAGATTTGTTTTTGCAATAGCTCTCACATTAGAGTTAATAAATTCACTGAAACTGCTAGGTTGACAACATAATAGATTACATTAGTCGTTAATTTGTCAAGACTTTACGAAATTTTGTGCATCGAAAATGAGTGCTAAAGAATCATTAGATTAAAGCTAGAATTTCCAAACCGCATATTCATTAAAAAATATAACTATTGAGACCGTTTATCCGATCACTGTTTTTATTTGTAATTCTATTACTCTCTAGCAATGTTTACTCAAAGCATATCATTGGAGGGGAGGTAACTTATGTCTGCAACGGAAACGGTACCTATACTTTTACGATGTCTGTTTATAGAGATTGTGGTTCTGACGGAGCAGATTTTGACGCACCTGCTATTGTTACCGTTTATCAAGGAACTAGTGGTTTCGCTCTTGTTGAGAATCTTGAAGTTCTGATTGATGGAGACGTTGTGCGAATCCCAATTGATGATAATCCTTGTATTGAACCTATTTTTGTATGTGTTGAAAAAGCAGTCTATACCTTTACTATAAGTGCTCCTGGTCCAAATCAAACTTTCCACGTAGTCTATCAGCGATGTTGTCGAAATGAAACGATCAATAACCTGATCTTACCTGAAGAAGCTGGTGCTACCTTTACTATGGAATTGACTCCAGAGGCAGTTGATGTTTGTAATAATAGCCCTGTCTTTAATGATTTTCCCCCTATCGTTATTTGTGCTGGAGAAGATATTGACTTCGATCATTCAGCTACTGACCCCGATGGCGATCAGTTGGTTTACTCTTTTTGTAGTCCTTTGCTTGGAGGAGGTACTGAAGGGACTCCAGAAGATCCAGGAGATCCAACTTCCTGTGTTGGAGTTGCCCCTGACCCTGGTTGTCCACCACCATACTTTCCTGTAAATTTCATTGATCCTCAATATGGCCCTAGTATTCCAATGGGAACAGGCATAACCATTGACCCAGTTACAGGAGTGATCACTGGTATACCTACTGTACTAGGACAATTTGTAGTTGGAGTTTGTGTAGAAGAATATAGAAATGGGCAATTACTCAGTGTAGTGCGACGCGACTTCCAATTCAATGTTACAAGTTGTACACCTCTTGTGAACGCTTTTATTGGCGCGACCGAAATAATTAATGATAATGAGTTCGTCATTTTATCATGTGGATCAAATACAGTCAACTTTGATAATCAAAGTATTCAAGAGCAAAACATAGATACTTATGAATGGGAATTTGAATTGCCTTCTGGCCCAATAAATCCTACTGAGTGGGAACCAGTAATAGAATTTCCAGACCTAGGTACCTATAATGGTTCGCTGATTTTAAATGCGGGGACGCCTTGTGGTGATACTGCTCTTATTGAAGTAAGAATTTTGCCTGATATAGAAGCTGATTTTTCTTTTGAATATGATACCTGTGTTTCTGCTCCGGTAGAATTCACAGATTTGTCTTTTACTGGAAGTGGTGTGATGACGAATTGGGATTGGAGTTTTGGAGATGAACTTACTTCCACTGAGACCAATCCTGAACATCTCTATATGATTCCTGGAAATCTTCCAGTTGAACTAGTGGTTACTGATATCAACGGCTGTAAGGATTCGATTACTCAGTTCATTGAGTATTTCCCGGTACCTTCTCTTGTGGTGATTGAGCCAAGTACTTTCTTTGGTTGTGAACCCTTGTCGGTATTCTTTAATAATTTATCCTTCCCAATTGATTCTACTTATGACGTCATCTGGGATTTTGGAGATGGTACTTCAGAAAATGCGATTAGTCCGACTCATATTTACAATGAAGGCATATATGACGTCTCCATTGATATCACTTCTCCTATTGGTTGTGAGACAGCAGTGGCTTTTGATAGTTGGGTGACTGCTTTGGGATCTCCTATTGCAGGGTTTGATTACACTCCTAAGGAATTGAATAATTTTGATAATGAAGCGAACTTTATTGACCAGTCTCAAGAAGCTGTAGCATGGCGTTGGTTTTTTGATGACGAAGGAACTTCTATTTTACAAAATCCCTCTTTTGTTTTTCCAGATACTGGAATACAGGTCGTCCAACAAGTTGTTTTCCATGAAAGTGGTTGTACTGATACTGCTGAGGTTAGATTGGATATTATACCGGAAATTCGTTATTTCTTGCCTAATGCATTTACTCCAAACTTTGATGCCCTTAATGATGTTTTCAAAGGAACTGGGATTTTTGGTGGAATTACTAATTTTCAAATGACTATTTGGAATAGATGGGGTGAAAGAATCTTTGAGACGAATGATCCTGATCAGGGTTGGAATGGTCGAAAAAATAATGTTGGAGTAATGTCTCAGCAAGGAGTGTATGTATATGTAGTCAATTTCACGGGGCCAAGAGGAGAGCCATATAACTTTAAAGGCTTTGCGACCCTAGTCCAGTAAGCCTTATTTGGTTTACGGTTTCGAAACAATGAATGGCAGCTACAAAACATTAATTTGTTTAGAATTTTAGTGTAAATTTTACTTTTACAAAGCTAGATGGCGAGCATAAGTCAAAACGTCTATTTATGTGACCGTATACTGATTATCCCGCTATTTTATTGTAAATTAGTAGCAATGGAACAATTAACACAGCTTTGAAGACTGTGAACGAAGGGAAGCCGTATCGCTTCTTAAGGAAACTTATCAAAACTATCGAACAACAATGAAAAATCTACTTAGTCTATTCTTCGGACTGACCCTGTTCTTCTTTTCTCAATCTTTATATGGAACTCACGTCGTAGGTGGAGAAATGACCTACGAATGTATTGGAGCTGATCCTGCCATTCCAGGAAATAATATTTACATCTTTTCTCTGAGAATGTACAGAGACTGCTTCGGGGGAGAGATTCCACTTGATGGAACTGGTGCACCCAATTCACAAAATGCTTCACTTTCTATATATCAATCTGGAAATTTAACCGGTTTTCCATTTGATGAAATTGAACTATTAAATCCAGTCATTGATACGATCAATCCGAGTGAAAATAATCCTTGTATAATTGTACCTCCAGGCGTTTGTGTAGAGAGAGGGGTCTACACTATGGAGAAGAGTCTACCAATACTGGAAGATGAATCTTACTTCGTTGTATATCAAAGGTGTTGTAGAAATGGAACGATTAATAATATTGTTGACCCAGGTGAAACAGGCGCCAGTTATTTTGTTGAAATAGTACCTAATAATGTTGTCTCTTGTAACTCTTCCCCCTTGTTTAATCAACTTCCTCCTCCTGTAATTTGTGCAGGGTTTCCGCTTAGCTATGACCACAGTGCTGATGATCCTGATGGAGATCAATTGGTCTATAGTTTTTGTGCGCCAGTTCAGGGTGGTGCTACCAATAATCCAAATCCAAACCCTGATCTTCCGCCTCCTTATAATCCAGTAAATTTTGTTACTACGAGTTTTTCAGCAACCTTTCCACTCGGAGGTAATCCACTCGTAACGATAGATCCTATAACTGGAATTATCACAGGGACGCCAATCGAGCTAGGGCAATATGTTGTTGGAATCTGTGTACAAGAGTTTCGAAACGGTGTTTTGATCGGAGAGATTCGAAGAGATTTTCAATTCAATGTGGCGGTGTGCGAAGAACAGGTGAATGCGAATATTGATGGAGTCGATATAGCTGCAGGAGAGGCCTTTGCTATTTACACTTGCAACGACTCTGTAGTTACAATAATCAATGAAAGTACCGATGAGATGTTCATAGACGAATATGAATGGCAATTTGACTTGGATGATAATCCATTAAACCCACTAAACGTTTGGGACACTCGTGATGTAGAAATTACATTTCCAGGAGTTGGTTTTTATCAAGGGCTTATGATTCTTAATCCAGGAACAGAATGTTCTGACACTGCTGCGATTGAGGTAACAATTTCACCGCCTATGTTTCCTAGCTTTGTTGGTGTCTATGATACCTGTGAGGCTGGACCTGTTCTGTTTGAGAACACAACTAATATAAACGGAGCTGCTCTTGATTTCTATGAATGGGAGTTTGGGGATCTAAATAAATCTGACGATGAAAACCCTGAATATGAATATGATGCTCCTGGCATATATAATGTCAAGCTGACCGCTACTGATTCTTTAGGTTGTATCTATCAAGACTCTATGGAGTTGACTTGGCAACCTGCTCCAGAGGCTATTATTTTTCAACCCAGTGAGTCTGTTGGTTGCCCACCCTTAGAGGTGAATTTTAAGAACCTATCCTTTCCCATTGACTCCACTTACGAGACGATATGGACTTTTGGAGATGACTCTACTAGCTTTGAAATAAGTCCTACTCATACTTACCAAATCCCAGGCAATTTTGATATTCATGTTCAGGTGACTTCGCCAATCGGTTGTTTTGAAGAAGCCTTTTTTCCCCGTTGGATTGATGTAGATTCTTTACCTGTTGCGGATTTTAACTTTGAGCCGCCAAGTTATATTACCAATTTCAATCCTACTGTGCAGTTTCATGATCGATCTAGAAGAGCAGCTTTTTGGGCTTGGGAATTTGGAACCGATGGAGACTTGGGAAGTACATTGGGTACTGATCCAGAATTCACTTTTCCAGATACCGGTTTCGTAGATGTCCAATTAGCCGTTATGCATTATTACGGTTGTGTTGATACTATTGTGAAATCAGTAGAAGTGATACCACGAGCAACTTACTTCTTGCCCAATGCATTTACGCCAAACAACGATGGTCTTAATGAAGACTTTCGAGGAGGTGGTTATTTCAGAGGGATTACGAATTTTGAAATGGTGATTTGGGATCGCTATGGTGGAGTTGTTTTTAAAACAGATGACCCAATGATGGCCTGGAATGGAAAAGTGAATAATACGGGTAGGCAAGCTCCAAATGGCTCTTATGTCTGTATTGTCAGATACACAGACCCCCGAGGGGAGCAGCATGAAGAGAAGGTGATTACCAATCTGATAAGGTAATGTAAGAGTATTGTTAGATTTTTTATAAATAGAAAAGCCTCAGTTGAAAATGAATTCAACTGAGGCTTTTTCTTTACTGTTAGTCGTTACTATTTAGCAGCAACTTTCTTCTTTCGCTTTGTCTTAAAAAACTCAACCAATTCTTTCTTTTTCATGAATTCAAGATCTGTAAAGGTCGAAACCACAAACTTTTTGATGTCCTGATAATCACGGCCACGTTTGTCAGTATATTTTTTCTGTAATCGTTTGATATACTTAATGCAAGCAGATTTAACGTCTTGATTAAATTGCTGATTAGAGAAAATCCCCATATAGGTTGGGAAGAGTTTTGACAACTCAAAGTAAGAAGAGTATTCTTCTGGTTCCAAACCTCCCAAGAATTCACGGATGTAATTTAAGATTGCTTTACGCACACATTGATTGATAACAGACATTCCCTCGTGGTTGGAATAGAAAACCTTTACGGCCTCAATCGTATCTTCATGAACATAGCCTTTTGTATGGATAGTTTCCATTAAAGTGTAATATCCAGAAATATCATCAGATATAGAATGGTCTAATAACTTAGCAATATTCAATTCTGATTTTGCATCAACTTCTAGGTCTGAGTTGTCATGTGATTCCATGATAAACTGTAACCAATGTTCATTTAATTCAGGGTGCTTTTTTCTAACTTCATTCAGAATCTTAGCAATGTCATCTCTAGTGGAATCGTCGAGTTCAAAGAACCCAGCAAATATTCCGAGAACCACTGTGTGCTCGTAAGATCCTTTGAATTCATCATTCTTAAGTATTTCCAATACCGGCTCGATGAGACTATCATTGTTTAATTTACTGCTAACTCGATATTGTAAAAAATTTCTAAGTGCAGGAAAATACAGCTTCATTCCATTTTTAGTAGTAGGGAAGGGAGCTGATCTGAAGAAGTCAGATTTGAATTGATTGTTATATCTAAGGTAGCCAACTTTACGTTCTCTTGGATCTCTGTACTTAGGGAGTTTCTGACTTTGCAAAAAGTATCGAACTTGCTTAATCACAGCATCGTTGATTAGGTTCGTTACCCAAATATCACTACTGAGCATAAAACCCGTTTGGATAGTCTGTCCGATTCGCTTACGCAGATATTCAAAATTAGAAGAGTTGCAGATAGCCATCAATACCTCTTTGAAATGTTCTTGAGGTAAGGCGTACTTATAATTTTCAGTGATCTGTCCTCTAAGAACAGTATAGCCCAAAATACGGGCTAAAAACATTCCCTCGAAATCTGGATTGAGTAGTTGTTTTTCTAAGCCAACCAATTGCAAAGGATGCTGCTTGGCTACCTTTACGTAAAGTGATTTGACCATTGGCTCGAAGCGATCTCTCAGTGCTTGATAATCTTCTTCCTCTTCGTCTTCGATGTATTTTTTGTATTCTTCGGATTCAGGAATGAGTGCTTTAATCTCATCCAATGTTGCCTGATAATCAGAATGTAATGGTTTCATTATTTAGAATTTTTTTGATTTATATATAGTGACTTTTCTGCTTGAAAAAATCTCCGAATATTAGATTACTAAAGGTAAACCTAGTAGCGCAATTAAGCCCTACTAGGTTCCGAGTCTGGTAATTAAACCTTTGAAGAGGATTTGATTAGTTGTAATTAATAACCAATCAGCTTCTTCTTCAAAGTATTGCTAAGGTATCATTTTCCTTCTTTACTAGGTAGCAAATGGAAAGTTTTTTAGCAAATTTAGTTGTCTTTTTTATTGAAGGCTATAACGAAAAAACGGCAGGAACAAGTCCTGCCGTTTTATATATTGAGTGTACTCAATTAATCTTCTTTTGTTTCAGTGACTTCCTTTCCGCCGTCTAGCTCATCTTGCCACTTCTTCAATTCGTCCCATTTTCCGTCTGCAGCCATTTTAGCTTGTGCAGGCCAAGTCTTAGGATCGTGAGCTGCAAAGTTACCTTCAGCAGCATCAAGAATTCCTTTGATTTTATCTGCATCAGAAGCTGCTAATTCAGCGAAGGTATTAATACCTCCAGCATTCAATGTCTCAGCGATCTTTGGACCGATACCTTCAATCTTTTTCAAGTCATCAGGCTTAGCAGCTGGTGCTTCTTCAGCAGGTGCCTCTTCCTTCGCAGGCGCTTCCTCAGCAGGAGCTTCTTCTTTAGCAGGTGCCTCTTCAGCTACAGGAGCTGGTGCTTCTTCTGCTTTAGGTTCGTCTCCACCAATAACCGTTTGCTCAACAGAATCAGCGAAAGTCTTAGGTTCATCACTTGATGGAGCCAATGAAGACTTTTCGTTTGTTCCTTCAGCAGGTTTAGGTGTTTGTACCTTTTTAGGCTTTCCAGAAATAGCAGCTAACTTAGCGTTACGCTTTTCAATTTCAGCATCTCTACGCTTAGTAATTTTGCCTTCTTTTTCTTCAATCCACTTACCGTACATTTCATCAGCTTGCTCCTGTGTCAATGCGCCTTTAGAAACACCTCTCATAAGGTGTTTGCGGTAAAGCACTCCTTTGAAACGGAGAATAGCTCTTGCGGTGTAAGTAGGTTGTGCTCCTTTAGTGATCCACTCATACGCTTTTTCGCGGTCGAGATCAATAGTTGCAGGAACAGTCATTGGATTGTAGGTACCCAATTTTTCGATGAATCGTCCATCTCTTGGAGAACGTGCATCCGCCACTACGATGTGATAGAATGGCGATTTTCTACGGCCGTGCCGTTGTAGTCTAATTTTTACTGACATTAAGGTTA
Organism: Saprospiraceae bacterium; assembly: GCA_045105695.1. Taxonomy (GTDB): domain Bacteria; phylum Bacteroidota; class Bacteroidia; order Chitinophagales; family Saprospiraceae; genus CALGLS01. Next base: position 25,465 of record JBGCDT010000312.1, read on the forward strand.
AAATTTATTTGGTTAAACCATACCCGACTCTCCTTAAAATAAGGCTCCGGGATTCTAACGAAGGCGCAAAGATACTCTTTATTAATGAAAATTAAAATGTAAATGTGAATTAATATTGCGATCAAAACTTAGCGTTCTTTACTAAGCGTAGGCAAAGATATATTTATGCTGTTACTTTCCTATTTCATTAAACCAAATTCTTCACTTTCAGCGCTATTTAAATTTTGATTTCTTACCTTTACGGAACCACTCTGAGTATACTCCGTAATAATACTAAACTAACATCATTATGCAAAAGCCGACCCTTGTTGCCCTGCTTCTATTATGGAGTGTTTCCATCTATTCTCAAACCAGTTTATCTGGAATTATCAACGATTATACAGCTGTTTCGGCTTATGCTTTTTGTGAAAGCCAATTAACAGTGGAGAATTCAAGCTCCTTTTCTGAGGGCGATGAGGTACTCATAATTCAGATGAATGGAGCTACTATAGATCAGTCCAATAATGCTGGATTTGGAAATATTACAAATTGGGGCAGTGCTGGTTTATTTGAAAAAAGTACAGTCACTTCTGTTTTGGGAAATACGATAGTTCTAGATACCTGGTTGATTAATGACTATGATTTCGGTCATGCAGTTCAATTAGTTCGTGTTCCTGTTTATGAAAATGCAGTTGTAGATAATAGCCTTACAGCAATGCCCTGGAATGGAACAACAGGAGGGGTACTCGTTTTTCATGTAAATGGATTGTTAGAAATTGATGTACCCATCAGTGTTTCAGGGGCTGGATTCCGAGGAGGAATTACGGAAACAGTTAATGATAATAATTGTACTTGGTTATTAAATCAAAATAATTACAGTTATTCATCTGGTAATTGGAGAGGGGCTATGAAAGGTGAAGGAATCGCAGCGGTTGATACTGATAATATTGCTGGCCGAGGGGCACGTGCAAACGGTGGTGGCGGTGGAAATGATCATAACTCAGGTGGCGGTGGTGGTGGAAACTATGGTTCAGGTGGTACTGGTGGAGAGAATCAAGAACCTTCAACATTTGGCTGTGATGGTAATTTTCCAGGATTGGGTGGTAAAGGACTTGAGCCTTTCAATGGACAACGATTATTCATGGGTGGCGGAGGCGGTGCTGGTCATAGCAATAATAACGTTGGAACTAATGGTGGAAACGGCGGAGGAATACTAATGATTACTGCTGGAGATATCGGTGGAACTAACGGACAAATATTAGCAAATGGAAATGGTTCAACTGTAACCAACGGTGGAGACGGCGGCGGCGGCGGCGGTGCTGGTGGGACTGTTTGGATCCAAACAGAAAATATTAGCAATGAACTTTACATAGAAACCAATGGTCACCAAGGGAGCGATGTAAACAACGGCGGTACAGATCGTTGCTTTGGTCCTGGAGGTGGAGGTGCTGGAGGAGTGGTTTATTGCAACTTGCTGGGAACGAGCGGTTTGCTATTTGCTTCTGCAAATGGTGGCGACTCAGGAATCACAACCAACAGCTCTAACGCTTGCAATGGAAGTTCACTGAACGGGGAAGCTGGGGAGAATGGATTAACAACCTCCCAAATACAATTGCCGGAAGGAGAGGGCCCAGTAGGTCCAACGGCCATAACCGAGCAACCCATTAACACTCCCTTTTGTATTGGAAACAGCGGAATGTTTTCTGTAGTCGCTACTGGCCTAGATGCGGCCTATCAATGGGAGATAAATGACGGTAATGGATTTTTGCCCTTGGAGGAGATAGCTCCATTCTCTGGTACGCAGAGTAACCTGTTGCTAATTGATAATGTTGAAGCGGCTATAGTTGGACAAGAATTACGAGTTGTAGTTAATTCATCATGTGGTGCAGAGGTTATTTCTGAGATCATCATCATAAATGCGACAGCTGAGCCTCAAGCTAATTTTGATTTTACGGCAAATGACTTTGAAGTCAATTTCAATAACCTAAGTACAGGTCAAGGTACCTATACTTGGACTTTTGGAACAGGGGATTCAAGTATGGAAATCAACCCTAGTTATGAGTATCCGGGCGAAGGAGGTTATATTGTAAGTCTATTGTTAGAAAACGATTGTGGAACTTCTACTTTTCAAGATACTGTGATTCTTGGGGAGGCTTTATCACCCGATTTTTCTGCGGATGTTGCTACTGGCTGCGTACCTCATGGTGTTCAGTTTACCGATGAAACAGAAGGTTTTGTAAGCTCTTGGAATTGGTCTTTCCCTGGAGGCGACCCTAGTTCGAGTACTCAGCAGAACCCTTTTATTGTATACAATGAGCCTGGTGTTTATGATGTGGTAATGGCCGCTCAGAATAATGTTAATGATCTTTCCATTACCTATGCAAATCTGATTCAGGTAGGCGATGAACCAATAGCTGGATTTACAGCAGCTGACAACAATCTGGAAGTAACATTTACGAATACTTCACAATTCGCAGATACTTACCTATGGGATTTTGGAGATGGAAGCACTCCTACGGTTTTGGAAAATCCAATACATAGTTACAATACCCCCGGAATTTATGAAGTGACTTTAACTGTCGAAAATCAATTCTGCGGCGGAAACATGTTTACGTTAACAATCGAGATTGGTACTTCCCCAACAATACAATTACAAAAAAATAATTGGCTAGTTTTTCCAAACCCTGTAAGCGAGTTTTTGACTATTCAATCTTCGAATTTTTCAGGTGATTTGGAACTTCAACTTTTTGATGTGACTGGTAAAGCCGTACTTTCCAGAGATTTGTTTTTTAACGGAAGTGTATTGTTAGAAATGGAAAACTTAGAAACTGGTGTTTACTTCTTAGAATTGAATGGGGGAGGGGAGTCTGCTGTTTTTAAAATTGTGAAATAGGGAGTTTATTGGGTAGATAAGGCTGATGAGGTGGATAGGGTAGGTGAGGTCTTTTCTGATTCACACTTAGTCGAACATTCCCCACCTCTTTACCTTTAACCGGATACCGCAAAAAAACCTACTGCTTCAATATTAAATTCTCCAACCACATAATCGCAATCAATGTTTTCGCATCTGTAATCACTCCATTGTCCATCAGTTCGGTTATTTCTTCCATATGGTATTCTAGAATTTGAATATCTTCGTTTTCCGTATCTAAGCCACCACCAGCACTCACTCTGTCTGCTTCGTGAACTACAGCATAGTACAAAAAGATCTGCTCGGATGTCCCTCCTGGCGAAACGAAAAACTGAGATATGGGAGTCAGGTGAGGATTCGCAAAACCAATCTCTTCTTCAATCTCTCGCTTAATTGCTTCTTCAGGATCCTCCTCTGGCTTCAGCATCCCAGCCACTGTTTCAATGACATAACTCTCTCCCCGCAAATGCGCAGAGTACCGAAATTGCCGAACCAAAATGATCTTATCCGTATCTGCATTGAAGACTAGGGCCGCCACGCCATCGCCTCGCTCGAAATTAAGACGACGAACGGTATCACTCATTTCTCCGTCTAGTTTTTCGAATTGAAGGAAGGCTTCGTCTACTTTGAAGAAGTCGTCTAGGATGCGGTTGGATTTTTTTATGTTTACTTTTTTCATGTATTTTATCTGAGAAATATGGTAAGAAAAATTGTTGCTAGAATTGTTAGAGGGTACACCTTTTTTGATCAATTGGTACTTAGCCTTAGCGAAGAACATTACTTCTAGGTACCCAAGTAGGCCAAGGGTATAATGTTCGTGGTAGTTTTTTCCCACCTTTAACTTAGTAAGAATCTCAAATCCAAATCTTTTTGATTGTAACCTCTGTCAATTCCAGATCCAGTATTATTAATAATATCTTTAGGAGAAATTGCTTGATTATTCTTTATATCTAAGGAACTTCCTTTAGAAATAAGATATCTAATGATTTTTATTTCCTGCTCACTTCCTCTATACATCATAACAGCATTCCACAAGGGAGTATTTCCATTTGTATCTTTAATGTCTAGGTTTGCTCCATTCTCTATGAGTGCTTTTACGATTTCAAAATGTCCATTCCCAACAGCCTTATGTAGTGCAGATTTTCTATTACCTCTTTCATTTAGTTTATAATTCACATCTATTCCAGACTCTAAAAGGAAGTTTATCATTTCTGTTTGAGTGTAATTTTCCTCATATCCATAAGATGAATAGGAAATCAGTAGGTTTCCTTTAGTGTGCGAATCAATCATAGAAAAATCAATTCCATTCTTCTTATATATTCTTAGTCTAGTGATATCATTTTCATAAATCAAATGAATTAACTTTTGAAATGTCATTGAATTCAATGTTGATTAATAAATTGATTTTAACGAAAAAATAGATCTGAAAATCTTTTCCCTCAAAAAAACTACAAAAAATTCACATCCACATCATAAGGATAATTCATCAAATAATTCATCGCCTCCTGAATCTCCAGCCCCTGAAAAACAACCTTATACAACGTCGTCGTAATCGGAGCATGCAGTTTATACACCTTCGCCAATTGATTAGTAATCGCAAT
>JBGCDT010000313.1:0-35765 GCA_045105695.1 Saprospiraceae bacterium
TGGCCGTTATTCAGGAAGCTGGTTTGAATCCTGATATTGTGAATGTAAATGGTGGAGCACTTGCTTTGGGACATCCGCTGGGTTGTACTGGAGCGAAGTTGACTGCACAATTGCTGCATGAAATGGACCGACGAAATCAGAAGTACGGCATGGTCACGGCTTGCGTAGGAGGAGGTCAAGGGATTGCGGGGATATTTGAGAAGTTGTGATTTAGCAAATCAGGATTGCTTTGAAAATTTTTGAAGCATAAAAGAATAGAAGAGCTTGGATGAATTAATTTTTCTCCAGGCTCTTTCCTTTTGACTCGGCTGAGCAATTTTAATAGTAAAGAATTTTACTACCTTTAGAAAAAAACTGAATCATGGGAATCGCATCAATGATTATCGTTGCTCTTGTAGCATTACTACACATTTATATACTATGGTTAGAAATGTTCGCTTGGACGACAACAGGTAGAAGAGTATTCAAATCATTTCCTTCTGATCTTTTTGAACCTACGAAAGTGATGGCCGCTAATCAGGGATTATACAATGGCTTTCTAGCTGCTGGATTGATTTGGTCTTTGTTGATTTCAGATGTAGAATGGAGTAGCAATATCGCTTCTTTCTTTCTGTCTTGCGTTTTGGTAGCGGGAATGTATGGTGGTTATAGTTCTGATCAATCCATTTTCATTAAACAGGGAGTTCCTGCTCTGATCGGTCTCGTCTTAGTATGGTTGGGCGTTTAGCTCTACTTGATTTCCAACCATTTATGTGTCTGTAAACTCAGTCGCCACTTTGGATTTTCCAAACAATATTTTAAAGTCAGTTGTGTGTTTTGCAAACCTCTTGGTCCATCCATAGGTTGCAAAAAGAAATGTTCAAAATCCAGATGCTCGTATAATGTTGGCTCTGCATTGATCTGAGGATAGACCAATTTCAACTCATGTCCTTTTTCCAACAATAGTTCTGCATTTGCTTTTGGACTAACACAAATCCAATCCAAACCTGCGGGCGGTAAGATGGTTCCGTTTGTTTCAACGGCAATCGTCAGCCCTGCTTTATGAAAAGCGGCAATGAGTTCTTCGTCCAATTGCAACAAAGGTTCTCCTCCTGTACAAACCACATAAGGTTCGCCTTGCGTTTCGTCTGGCCAAAGCGACATTACTTTTTGCGCAAGCTCAATAGCGGAATACTTTCCACCATTCTCTCCATCCATTCCCCAGAAGTCTGTATCACAAAATTGACAAATAGCCTTGGAGCGATCCTTCTCCAATCCAGTCCACAGATTGCAACCTGTGAATCGGCAGAAGATGGCTGGTCGTCCAGTATGCGCTCCTTCCCCCTGAAGGGTGTAGTATATTTCTTTTACTTTATACATTACTTCAACCGTTTTCCGACAAGGACATAGTAATCAAAAAAGAAAGCTTCATCCATTAATATCGGTTTTTCTAATGCGCAATTTCTATCTGTTAGAAAACGCTCGTATTCTTCCAAGTTATATTGATGTGGATGCAAAATATCTCCAGGTACCGCTCTAAACAAATGCCGAAAAAACGACCAGTTGTGTGCATCAATGGAGACCACCAATCGCCCTCCTACTTTTGTCATCGCTATCAGTTTATCAAAACACAGGTGCAAATCAGAAACGTGATTAATGGCGTTTAAACAGAAAACCGTATCGTAAGGTTGTTCGGCTTCAAATTTCTCAAGCGGCTCTGCGAAGAAACGAACATTTGGATATCGATTTTTTGAAAAATGTGCTAACTTCTCCTCATATTGATCCAGCAAAGGATCGACGGCATCGACGGGCTGATTTTTGAAAGTCATAAAAATTCCAGCTGGTCCACAACCTGCATCTAATATGCGCTCCTGATTATCAGGATTTACATTGATTTTAGATAACAAATTCTGCCAATAGTTGTTCTTCCACTGATGGTAGTCATCCTCTGGCTTTCCCTTGAGGTAAGACTGCCACCAACGAATCTCTGCGGCCTGGGCTATTTTCCAGCGTAATTTCATGGGGGCAAAAGTATTGGTTTAGTGGGAGGAGTTTTAATTTTGAAGGATTGAATTTTGAAGGATTAAAGGATTGAATGGCACTCCGTACTTAGGCTCAGCGAATTGTTACGATCGAAGGCCATTCAATCCTTCAAAATTCAGCCCTTCATTCATTGATCAAAAAGTTAAAAAAATGCTATTCATAAAAGGAAGTCGGATTAGGTTCAAGTACACAGGGGAGGAAGGTACCGTTGTAGAGCTGTTGGAAAATGATATGATCAATGTGGAATTAGATGACGGAGAGATTATACCGGCGTTCCAGGATGATGTTATTCGAATAGAAGACGATGTCCGTTCGAAACATAAGCCAGTGGTGAAAGCTAAGAGTGTGCAGGGAAAAAAACCTAAGTTGCCGCCCGTTCCAAAGCGAATGAATCCTGAGAGTCAGTATACTATTCTAAAAAGCCAAGGGATACAGTTGGCCTTTGAAGAGCGCAAACGTTTGGATGGAACTACAGAGAAGTACATCATTCACCTCATCAACGATACGCGTTACGATGTGCTTTATAGTTTTGCATTGGTTAATGAAAAATCAACGACAAACACCATTCATGGTAAACTAGAGAAACTGACTGCCATAGCTATTGATGAAATGCCTTTCGATCTTTTGAACGAACTTCCAAAAGTAGAAATGGAATGTTGGCAAATCACAACAGAGGGGACTGGCAACAAACTCTCAAAAACAATTAAAATCAAAGCTCAGCAGTTTTTCAAACGGGTTACAACAGCTCCGATTTTAGACATACCGGTACACCACTATATTGTGTTTGACAAATTCGATACAGATAATAAGGCACTAAAAACAGAAGATCTAAAATCCTACACCCAACGTAAAGTAGAAGAACAACCAAAGAAGAAATCGAAGAATCATATTACTTATAACAATTATAATACAAAAGCCTTTGCGGAGTTTGAAACAGAACTGGACCTTCATGTCGAAAACCTAGTAGGCTCTACTCATGGAATGACGAATGCTGATATTTTACAATTACAGATGAAGCATTTTGAGACTTATATGAAAAAAGCGATTCGACTAGGGGTTCCTAAAGTTTATATCATTCATGGCTTAGGTAAAGGAAGACTAAAAAGTGATATCGGTAGATGGCTTGAGGAGAATCCTTATGTGATTTCTTTTAAGAATGAGTATCATCATCGTTATGGATATGGAGCAACGGAGGTGGAGCTTTGATGTCAAGACTGAACACTGATGATACAGCTTAAAGAGATTTAAGCTGCTTCTTATTCTTCCTTTTTTAAACCTTGGTAAGTCTTTGCCAACCAATTCTACTATGCCTTTCAATCTGTAGAATCTGCCTCACCCGAATTCCTCTTCAAAAAAAACCAAAAGAAAATTTTTCATAAAATCCCTATCAATTGATCCAGGGCCTTCAAACATATTAAATAAATTTATATTTATTTAAATCCGATTATCCTTCCGAAAACAACCTTTTCCTCAAAATTTTATTCTAAAAAAAGGTTTCATCTCTTTTCATATCAACTGCCCGACAGAGATTAAAAAGTGCTTTGGCAAAGCTTTTGCCTTTAGGTAAGCATCACTAAAATCCTACGGACATGATAACCTATGAGATGGTAAAACGGGCAATGGTTAACCCGCCCCAAGAAAACCTTGTTGACTTATATAATGAATTAGGTGGCTATATTACAGACCATAATAATTGTATAAACGACGAGAATCCTTTTCAGAAGTTGGAAAAAGAAGGGAGCTTTTGCATCAGCGCGACTAGCATTCAGAGTAAGTATATCGCCTTTGTTTTGGGAAAACATACCGACACTATTTTCCCAGAAGATGTCATCAGCAAATTTTTCAATATTCCTTCTGACTACAATGTCCAATTCGGAAATATCACAGGTAAACAAATCAATGGTTGTATTTGTCTGATCCACATGGAGGAAAAACCTTACGATTTACAAATGATCTATGACAAAATCTACAACTAAGTAAACATACTTTTTCATGAGAACCCTCGAAGACTTAGCGTTGGAATAATTCCGGCTCTAAGTCTTTTTTTATTCTTCCGGCATATAAAATTCCTTGATCTTAGCCGCTACTCTTCCAGTCGTATACAGGGCAACCACTACCCTATCTTTTTCTACGAATAATTGCTTTATCGTCAGCTCATCTACGTTTCCGTTGACTTCGACCTGTGGATGATCGACCAATTTTTTCATCTGTTTCTGAACCGCTGATTTCGTTTCTAACAATTCTTTTACAACTGAGTAGTTTAAGTTTTCTTGAAGTTGTTTCTTCAAATTTCTCTTGAGCAGCCAAGCCATACTCTTTTTTAGAAATTGCCGAGTTTGTAATTCAAAATCTAAGTCAGCTAATTCTAATTGTCCTTTCTCTTTATTGTAAACTGGTTTACCTAAGAGATAAATGCTCCCGTCATAATCGCCAGAGAGTTTTGCATTGATGACTAGGTTGTCATTTTGTCCAAAGATCTTGAGGTCTTCAATCTTCACCATTCGGTTACCGTCTTTGAATGTTTCTCCAAGTAGTTCCTTTTTAGCTTCCGCTTCAATAACTTCGTAAGGAACAGCAGTATTAAAGTAGAACTCAAAGCCATTACAGTTCACTTGTTCTTCCTCCAGTAAAGGCAGTTGACGAAAGACCACAGTATCCCTATTCTCTCCATTCAGAAAAATATCAGTTTTTGCTTCAAGCAATACTGTCGTACTAATTTGTCTAGTATCCGTTTTCAATGGAGCCATAACGATTCGCTTGGGGCGTACAGATAGCCACGCATCATAATCAGACGAAACCAGAAATGGTTTTTGCAAAGTGTCTACGATCAACTCAGCATATTCTTTTAGAGCAAAACGCTCCTGAAGTTGTTTGTCTATTTCTCTAGTCAGCGTTTCCTTACTTCGGTTGATGAGTTGATTAGCTAAACCTTCTAAAGGCAATTTCACCAAGCCCATATCAAGGGTAGGTTTCTTAGTCCAGTCGTAGTCTTTGACTAAAGTTGTGGTTTTGATGTTCCAATCTTCAGCAATTTTAAAATCTGTTTGAAAATTTAGAGATAGAGAACCACTTGCTTTCAAGGTTGTAATCTTTACATCTTGGCGAAGCTTCAAATCTAGTGGTAGATCAAAAAACACAGCTCGGCCCTTTGCTGATAATTTTATTGGACCTGCTTTTTTAATTGCTACTTTGAGACCGTTTCCAAAATCTTCAGGCATTACATTACCATCTGCAAAGAGTCGATCTACTTGATCGTTGATAGTGCGCTCCAATTCATCTAACGAAATACTCAGCGGCAAACAAATAGTAGAAGCAGGCAATGCAGTGGCCGATTGATAGATTTCATCAGGGCGTGAAGGCTTGGTCGTTTTACAATTAGAAAAGAGAAAGCAGCAGGTAAGAAGTAAAAGCAATTTATTCATAGAAAGGAAGAAAGTGAAAAACCACCCCGAAAGGTCAGCCTCCATAATTAACCGTTAATCATTGGATAAATACCTATTTAGCTCGGGATGGTAGATTCTTTAGTATTCATCGCAATATAGAGAAATTCTGGAGAAAGCTTTTAATCTACAGCGTTTCTACAAATCAAGCTGTTAACTTCGCTCGCTTCGCATGAACGATGGTTGTTTTAGAAATAGCTTGCAATTCTAATGTGCTATTTAGCGAGTAGCTCCAAAATCTATGGAAAATTGTAGATAAAACTCTGCTTTTATACGTTTCAAATAACTTTTTAAAGAAAATTTTAGGTTGAATCACGCGTAAAGAGAAGCACAAAATATCATTTTATTTTCACAAAAATAAAAACAACAAATATAACTAAAGTAATGATTATCAAATTTTTATGAAAAAATAAAACTTACAATTTTGATATTTTTTCTTCACAAAACTTCATTTTTGTCCTTTTCCAGATAGCGATTATCCCTCATATTTGTAATGTGCTTAGGAAGAAAAAGCAGTGAAAGTAAAAATGTTGGCAAATGTGCTGACCACCAGATAAGGATATGTTCATGGGATTATAATTTGTTGATGGTGAGTTATCCCGCTCAGGTATAACTCACCCTTCAATTTTTCCTCCCTCAAAATATACATAGCTTCTGCAACGGCAGCAGCAGTCAGGAGAAAGACCTGGCCACAAACACGGATATGTTCATGGGATTATAATTTGTTGATGGTGAGTTATCCCAACTCAGGTATAACTCACCCTTCAATTTTTTCTCATTGATCTAAAGATATATGTTCATGGGATTAACTAAAAGTCGTATCGTCTACTTAAGATGATACGACTTTTTCTTTTTCTATCAGAACCATCAAACAATTATTATGGAATTTATTCTTGAATTACTGTTGACTTATATACTCAGCTATCCAGGAGCTTTTATTAGGTTTTGTTTCTTTAGACTCTTCGGTAGAAAGAAAACTCTTTCTGCTTATATTGATGACGATATTACGATGAATGCTTTAGTAGCTTTACTTTTTTACGGAATAATCATGGTGCTTAATCAACTACTTAGAAACTAGTCGCTTTTATAAAGAGTAAAGAACTATCATTTCCCCCCTCATAAAAGCCATCGATCAGTTCCTCTAAAAATTTATTCTTAAGTTTGCTCAAATATTCTGAAAAGCTATCCCCTTGCTTTTCAATCAAATTTTATTTAATAAAACTATTCGAATACAGGTCTCTGAAATTTAATAACATGACTCTTACATCATTCCCCTGTTCCACTTTTACCGCTCAAAAAAAAATTGTGAAATACGTCTTACTTACCCTTATTATTCTACCCTTAGCTTTGTTTGCACAAAAAAACAAAGAAAAAGAAAGTCAGAAATTCACCTATCCTGAGGCCCTCTACGATGCCATCCAATATCGCCCTATCGGCCCCTACCGAGGCGGAAGAAGCTGCGCAGTCGCTGGTGTTCCGAACAAACCAAACCTCTACTACTTTGGCGCAACGGGTGGTGGCGTTTGGAGAACTAAAGACGGTGGTCGCCACTGGAATAACATCTCTGATGGTTTTTTCGGAGGCTCTGTAGGAGCACTTGCAGTAAGTGAATCTGATCCAAACGTCATCTACGTAGGAGGTGGCGAAGTGACTGTCCGCGGAAATGTATCGTCTGGTTATGGCCTATGGAAATCTGTAGATGCTGGAAAAACATGGACTGCTTCTGGACTAGAAAAATCAAGGCACATTGCTCGAATCAGAGTTCATCCAAAAGATCATAACATTGTGTACACGGCTGCTATGGGAAACCTTTATAAGCCAAATGAAGAACGTGGTATTTTCAAAAGTACAGATGGTGGAAAGACTTGGAAAAAGGTTCTTTTTGTAAATGACGAAGTAGGTGCAGTGGATCTTTGTTTTGATCCAAACAATCCTAGAATTCTATTTGCATCAACCTGGCGAATCAAACGAACACCTTATAGCTTATCTTCTGGAGGTGATGGCTCTGCGTTATGGTACAGTACTGATGCTGGAGAAACCTGGGAAAACATTTCTGAAAACAAAGGTTTACCGAAAGGTACTTTGGGAATCATTGGCGTGACGGTTTCACCGGTAAACTCAGATCGCGTCTGGGCCATTATCGAAGCGGAAGAAGGTGGCGTATTCCGCTCTGACGATGGTGGAAAGACCTGGGCAAAAACAAACGACGAAAGAAAGCTCCGTCAGCGCGCTTGGTACTACTCTCGCATTTATGCAGACACGCAGGACGAGGATAAAGTTTACGTCATGAACGTCCGTTATCATCAATCAAAAGACGGAGGAAAGTCTTTCAAATCTTTTGGAACACCTCACGGAGATCATCATGACCTTTGGATCGCTCCAGAGGATAACAGTAGAATTGTAGTGGCCGATGATGGTGGCGCGCAGATTACTTACGATGGTTCGGAAACCTGGACAACTTACTATAACCAACCTACCGCACAGTTTTACAGAGTGACGACCGACAATCATTTTCCCTTTAGAATCTATGCCGCGCAGCAGGACAATAGTACCATTCGATTGCAGCACAGAAGTTCAGGTGGAAGCTTGAACGAAGCGCACTGGGAGTCTACGGCTGGTTGTGAATGTGGTCATATCGCCATCGATCCAACTAATGATGAGATTGTCTATGGTGGATGTTACGACGGTTATTTAGGTAGAAAAAATCACGGTACCGATCAGAGCCAGACCATCTCCGTTTGGCCGGACAACCCTATGGGACATGGTGCAGAAGGAATGCGCTATCGCTTCAATTGGAACTTCCCAGTTTTCTTTTCTCCGCATCAAAATAACAAGCTGTACACAGCTTCTAATCATCTACATGTTTCTTATGATCAAGGGAAAAGCTGGGAGATCATTAGTCCTGATTTGACTAGAAATGATTCTTCTAAATTAGTTTCCTCTGGAGGTCCGATTACGAAAGACAATACTTCTGTAGAATACTATTGTACCATTTTCGCAGCGGTGGAGTCGCCACGTGTGCGTGATATTATATGGACGGGCTCTGATGATGGATTGATTCATCTGACCAGAGACGGAGGTAAGAACTGGGAGAACGTGACGCCAAAAAAATTGCCAGAATGGGCACAGATCAATAGCATAGAAGCTGATCCTTTCAATGATGGTGGACTATATGTCACAGCTACAAAATACAAATTAGGCGACTTCACTCCGTATTTATTTTACACTAATGATTTTGGCAAAAGCTGGCGTAGAATTGACAAAGGAATCGACCGAGAACACTTTACCAGAGTCGTACGTGCAGACCCTGTTAGAAAAAACATGTTGTACGCTGGTACAGAAACTGGAATGTATCTTTCTTTCAATAATGGAGAGGACTGGCAACCTTTCCAATTGAATTTACCAATCGTTCCTATTACAGATTTGACCATCAAGGAAAATAAACTCATCGTTGCTACACAAGGTCGTAGCCTTTGGATGATTGATGACCTGAGTCCTTTGCGACAGCTCAATGAGGAGATCAGCAACAAGTCATTTCATTTATACAAACCTGCTCCTACTTATCGTATGGACGGCTACCAAGCAAAGAAGACAAACAACGCTGGAAAAAATCATCCCGCAGGTGTCATGAGTTATTTCTACTTGAAAGATGATCCTGATACAACTACTGTGAGTCTAAGCTTTCATGATTCTGATGGAAAGCTCATTCGTAGTTTTTCTACAAAGGCAAAAGAGAAAAAAGAAAAACTAAAAGTAAAAAAGGGTGCGAATTATTTCACCTGGAATATGCAGTATGAAGATTTAGAAAAGTTCGAAGGAATGATCCTTTGGTGGGCTTCTATGGATGGACCCAAAGCAGTCCCTGGCGATTATCAGGCGAAGTTGAAACTTGGAGATGAAGAAACGACAGTACCATTTACCATTTTAAAAGATCCTAGAAGTGAAAGTACACAAGCTGATTTACAAGCACAGTTTGACTTTGTACAATCTGTTGGAACAAAAGTATCAGAGGCGCACGAGAGCATTAAGAATATTCGTAAGGTTAGGAAACAACTAGATCACTACCGCGAGCGACTAAAGGATAAAGAAGATTACAAGGACCTAATAGAAATGGCTGATCAGATAGATTCCACCATGACCTTAGTTGAAGAGGCACTTTATCAGACTAAAAACAAATCTGCGCAAGACCCTTTAAATTTCCCAATTCGATTGACCAACAAATTAGCTCATTTAAACTCACTGACCAGAGGAGGCAACTACCCTCCTACCGCACAAGCCATTGCTGTAAAAAATGAGTTGACAGGGTTGATTGATCAAGAATTAGAAAAGCTCCAAGTCATTCTAAATCAGGATATTCCGAAATTCAATCAACTAATGAGGGAAAAGCAGGTAGATGCAATTATACTAGAGTAAACACTTGTTTAACAAACGCCTTTGCTAATAACGTGTTCTCCAACAAAATTCTTCGTACTTTTGCACCGTTTTTCTAGCGGCTGGCGACCCAACGTTCAATGGGTAAAAGCCGTAAGCACTGTATTCAGCCGGTGCTTTATTGTCTGAAACGTCCAGTTTATAGGTATAATAGGCCAGTTCATCTTAACCTTTTATATTTCTCAAACTAAAAAGGAGACCTTGGCGTTAAATGGCATCGCATATTATAGACAACCATCCAACTTATAATGAACTTTATAAATAACACACCGAGAATCCTTTTGCATTCTCTTTTATTTCTCTACTTCTTTTGTGGCTCCGCACTTGCTCTACAAGCACAAACTGACAGACCTGAAAAGCAGAAATTGACGAAGGTCAAAGGAACCGTTATTGATGGAGAGACTAAAGAACCTCTTCCTTTCGTAAACGTCTCTTTTGTAGGGACTTCGGTTGGTACGACCACTGACTTTGATGGAAAATATTCTATGTCTTCACAGTGGGCTTCGGATAAGATTCAGGTTTCTTATGTCGGTTATGAGGATGTGGTTAAACCAGTTGTTGTAGGTGAGAAGCAAACCATTGATTTTGTCATGGGAGAAGGAGCTGTGACTTTAGCAACAGCTACCGTAAAAGCTAAGAAAGGACGTTACCGTAAAAAGAATAACCCAGCCATTGAGCTCATCAAAAAAGTAATAGACAACAGAGATCGTAACAGAATAAGCGGCCAGGATTTTTATGAGTATGATAAATATGAAAAGGTAGAATTGGACATCAACAATATCACAGACAAATTTCGAAAGCGAAAAGTCTTTAATAAGTTCCAGTTTATTTTCGACCACGTAGACACTTCTGAAGTAAATGGAAAACCTTTCCTTCCCGTTTATATTCAAGAAACTTCGTCCAAGGTTTTCTATAGAAATGAACCCAGCGACAAAAGAGAACATCGCTATGGAGTAAAAATGTCAGGACTTGATGACTATTGGGATAACGAAGGCGTTGCTGCTCTGATGGATGTCCTTTATCAAGACATCGACATTTACTCAAACAATATCAATATTATAGATATCCAGTTTGTAAGCCCTATCAATCCGATTGGAGCTTTTGATTTTTACAGATACTATATTATTGATACGATTCAAGTCAATGGCAGAGAATGTATTGACCTAGCATTCATCCCTAAGAACAAAATGAACTTTGGTTTTGTCGGAAATCTATACATCACCAATGACACCAATTACACTGTTACGAAAGTGAATATGGGGATCATGGATGACATCAACATGAACTGGGTCGAAGATCTAGAGATCGAGCAGGAGTTTGAGTTGAGAGATTCTGTCTGGGTATTAAATAAAGATAAATTCATTATTGATTTCAAAGTATCGAAAAAGAGCATGGGTTTCTTTGGTCGGAAGAATGTGTTCTATACCGATTATGTGTTTAATAAACCCAGAGAGAATGACATTTACAGTACAAGTGTAAAAGTCAAAGACGATATAGATGTTTTTGAAAAGTCAGATGACTTCTGGAATGAAAGTAGGCCAGTACCACTCTCTGAAGCGGAAGCGGCTGTCTATCAGATGATTGATACCATTCAAGAGATTCCTGCTTTTAAAAATTCGATGGATGTCTTGCGTTTACTATTGACTGGTTACTACACTTTGGGCCCCGTGGATGTAGGTCCTCTGAGTGGTGTTTATAATTGGAATGAAGTAGAAGGTTCCCGTATTCGTTTGGGAGGAGAAACCAATTTAAAGTTTCACAAGCAATTCAAATTGGAAGGAACGGCCTTGTATGCCGTAGGAACAAAAACTTGGCGTTATGGAGCTGCTGCTGAATATTCTTTCAACAAAGATTTTGAAGTAAACCCCAGACATCGGGTTCGGATTTCTCATCAGCACGATACCAACTTTCCAGGTCAAAATCTAAACTTAGTAAACGAAGACAATGCACTGCTTTCCTTTAAGCGAGGGGTAGTTGATAAACTGTTGCTTTTTGATTCTTATAAATTTGATTATTTAAAAGAATTCAGAAATAACTTTTCCTACAGTCTTCTCTATGAATATCGAGTACAACAACCGTTAGGGGATTTCATTTTTGACTCTGTTAACGACGCTACAAATGCCCCACAAGACACTACATTTTTAGAGGAAATCAGAACTTCTGAATTCGGCTTGGATCTTCGTTGGGCACCTAATGAGCAGTTCGTTCAGGGACGTGAATTCCGTTATGCGATTTATAATAAATATCCGGTATTCAGATTGAAATATAGAGTTGGTATTGATGGACTAGGAGGTGATTTTGATTATCACAGAGTATCTTTTGATGTTTTCAAAAAGTGGAATTTCTCTGTATTTGGTTATGCACACACGACTTTTGAAGTAGGAAAAGTTTTTGGAGAAGTACCTTATATATTGTCCTTCATGGCTCGTGCGAATCAAACTTATGCCTACCAGACCTTCTCTTATAACATGATGAACTTTCTGGAATTTGTAAACGATGAATACGTCAGTGCTAACATCCGATACTACTTTAATGGATTTATATTTAATAAAATTCCGCTTTTGCGAAAACTGAAATTAAGGGAAATCGTAAGTTTCAAAATGCTATACGGTAGATTGACTGATCGCAATAATCCTGCACTCCCTGGCAACGAAGACTTGGTACAATTTCCAAGAAATGAGCTTGGCGACCCAACCACTTCGTCTTTATCTCGTCAACCCTATATGGAAGGAAGTATTGGCGTGAGCAATATTTTCAAGATATTGACTATTGACCTAGTCAAAAGACTGAATTATCTAGACAATGACAACGTACCTAGTTTGTTCGGTGTCAAAGGATTAGGTATCAGATTCAGAGCTGGAGTAGAATTCTAAAATACGAGTTTTCAGATATAAATACGATTGTTAACCACACACATAGAAAGCAGAGATAATCGTCCATAGAATTAAGCATTAATTAGAAAAATCAAATATTTTTTTAAACAAAGTGCACCATAAGACCTTTATCTCAAAGTAGTTCAACTACATTTTCTAAGCAAAATCTTACAACCATGTTGAAACGTTATGGACAACCCCTAGTTTACAAAATAATTCACCCCTTTATCAATCTACTGATAAAACTAAAGGTGACTCCTAATATGATCACCACTCTCGGATTGATTACCAATCTTGCAGCTGCATTCATTTTTATGTACGGGGCAGAATATGGAGAGCGAGGAGACATGTCTTACATTGGCTGGGGTGGCTTGACCATCCTTTTCGCAGGATTGTTTGACATGGTTGACGGCCGTTTGGCTCGAGTCGGAGATATGTCTTCTCCATTTGGTGCGCTTTACGATTCTGTTCTGGATCGCTACTGTGAGTTGATCATGTTCCTTGGAATTTGCTTCTACTTAGTTTCTCATGATTACTTCCTAAGTTCATTATTTGCATTTATAGCAATGATTGGTTCCATCATGGTAAGTTACATCAGAGCAAGAGCAGAAGGTCTAGGCGTACGTTGTGACGTTGGTTGGATGCAAAGACCAGAGCGAATCCTATTGATTGGTATTTCCGCAGTGACCTGTTGGACGGTTGCAAGTTTTGTAGGGGGAGATTTTAAATTTACAGTCTTTTCATTGGTAAGTTTTGAAACGATTTCGATCTTTACCCTTCCATTGACCTTCTTAGCTATTACCGCTAATCAGACGGCATTGAGTCGGTTGTTATTTGCGAAGAAGGAGTTGGCTAAGAAAGAAAACCATTAACTGTTAAATATTAACCGTTAACCTCCTTCTAGCGTTTGAAACGCAAACTGAACGAAGTTAAAAGTTAATAGTCAACCGTTAAAAGTCTAAAAAAGAAATGAAGTCCAAAAGCAAGGCATTAAATCCATCTAGTTCCTTTGAGCGTTTTAGTCCTGAGATAGTGGTTGGCTACAGTATCATTGCTGGGCTGTACCTGATGTGGATATTAATGTACATTGGTTGGAGGTCAGATCATTCTCTGTTCTTCTTTGGTGTATCAGCTTTGTTTTTTGCTTCTGAGTATACGCGTAAGCTGGTTTATGCTTTCGGATTTATATTGCTCTACTGGTTTATTTTCGATTCCATTCGTTTGTTTCCAAATTACGAAGTCAATCCTTTGCACATTGCTGAACCTTATCTGGCAGAGAAGGCCTGGTTTGGAATTGAGACAGCTCAGGGTGTTTTGACTCCTAATGAATATTGGGCGCAGCATAGACATATTATACTGAGTACTTACACAGCTATTATATATCTGGCCTGGATTCCAGTGCCATTGGCTTTTAGCCTTTATCATTTTTTCAAAGGAAAAAGGCATATTGTTATTCATTACTTGTTCACCTTTTTATTGGTGAGTCAGTTGGGATTACTGTTTCAGTTTATCTACCCAGCAGCACCACCATGGTATGTGGCGGAGTATGGTTTTGAAGCAATTTTTAATACTCCTGGAAACCCTGGAGCTCTAATCGAAGTCGATCAATACTATGGTATTTCCCTATTTGAAGGTATGTACGATATGAATGGAAATGTATTCGCGGCGATCCCTTCTTTGCATTGTGCTTTTCCAATAATTCTCCTTTACTTTGCGGCAGCAAAGAAGCTGAAAGGATGGTTGGCTTTAGCAATAATTATGATGGTGAGTACATGGTTTGCGGCAGTTTATACCAACCATCATTACGTAATCGACGTGATACTCGGTATCAGTACAGGTGCATTAGCTGTTTCGATTTATCATTTCATTGTAAGAAAAACAAGAGTATACGACTGGCTGAATCGATACGCCAGATTCGTTTCATAAAAAATAAAATTACCTTCAGTGGGTTAGTAACTCATTGAAAAAACATAATCAATAAACTAACTATGATCAAGCAACCCACAGGAAAGTTAGGGATCTTAATCCCTGGTATGGGCGCAGTAGCGACTACATTCATGGCTGGCGTAATTGCAGTCAACAAAGGGCTGGCCACCCCTATCGGCTCTCTCACACAAATGGGTACCATCCGTATCGGAAAGCGTACCGAACCTAAGAATCCTAAGATCAAAGATTTCATTCCATTGGCAGATACTAAAGACATTGTATTTGGAGGCTGGGATATTTTCGAAGACAACGTTTATGAAGCAGCAGTGAATGCAGAGGTTTTGGATGCACGTCTTTTGGATCAGATTAAACCTGAACTAGAAGCTATCAAGCCAATGAAAGCGGTTTTTGATAAGCGCTATGTAAAGAAGTTGGACGGTAAGCACTTCAAAGAAGGAAAGAACAAATATGAACTCGCTCAGGCTTTGATCGAAGACATCAAGCGATTCAAAGAAGAAAACAATTGCGAAAGGTTAGTAATGGTCTGGTGTGGTTCTACGGAGATTTACATCGAAGAAGGCCCTGTTCACCAGACATTAGAATCGCTAGAAGAAGGAATGCGTAATAACCATGCAGACATTCCACCATCTATGTTGTATGCTTATGCTGCTGTAAAGATGAATGTTCCTTATGCGAATGGTAGTCCAAACCTCTCTTGCGATATTCCTGCTTTAGTGAACTTGGCAAAAGAAAACAAGACGATCGTTTCTGGAAAGGATTTCAAAACGGGACAGACGTTGATGAAGACCATCGTAGCTCCAGGTTTGAAGGCAAGAGCACTAGGTATCAAAGGTTGGTTCTCCACTAATATTTTGGGTAACCGAGATGGAGAAGTATTGGATGATCCAGATAACTTTAAAACAAAAGAAGTTTCTAAACTTTCTGTTCTAGAACAAATTCTAGAGCCAGAGAAACATCCTGAGTTGTATAAAGATCTTTACCACAAGGTAAGAATCAACTACTACCCTCCTCATGGAGACAACAAGGAAGGTTGGGATAACATCGACATCCAAGGATGGTTGGGTTACAACATGCAGATCAAAATTGATTTCCTTTGTCGTGATTCCATCTTAGCCGCTCCAATCGTTTTGGACTTGGCTATCTTCATGGACTTAGCTCAAAGAGCAGGCATGTACGGTATCCAAGAGTGGTTATCTTTCTATTGGAAGTCTCCACAGGTTGGCGAAGGGTTGTATCCACAGCATGACTTGTTTGTACAATTAGAAAAACTAAAGAATACCTTGAGACACCTTCAGGGAGAAGATTTAATTACACACCTTGGTCTTGATTATTACGAAGATCAAAAAGGATAAGATATTTAAACTATTTTGCAGCGCCTCGTGGTTACGGGGCGCTTTTTTTATTTTTACACTATCGTTTTGAATTTCAAAACAATACAATTACAAAAGTATAATTATGCTCAACCTCCACAAAGCCATCGTGACCTCTCTAGGGGCAGGCTACGCTCCCTTCGCCCCAGGTACTGCTGGAGCTGCCGTTGGTGTTTTTGTAATAGTATTGTTAAATCAAATATCTGCGTTGCAGAATGAGCCGACCAGTATGTTCTATACCTTGCTGGGGCTCACGATCTTCTTCTGTGTACTTGGCGCTTATTCTACAGATCAATTGGAACACCTCTGGGGAAAAGATCCTTCACGAGTTGTTATAGATGAAACCATTGGCGTTTGGATTGGTATGTTTGGACTGCCGATTACTTGGCAGTGGTTATTGGCCGCTTTTGTATTATTTCGTTTTTTTGATATTGCTAAACCTTTGGGTATTCGAAAACTGGAAGCGATTCCAGGAGGCTGGGGCGTGATGTTGGATGATGTCTTAGCAGGGATATATACCTTGATCGTTTTGCAAGTTGCTTACCATTACCTGTAGCTTTTTTGGAAATTTTGAGTAGATGCCTTTATTTTTGAAATAATCTGTTTGTCAGACGTTTAGTAGGTAGCTCTTTGTAATTAGCAGCTTACCAGTAAATTGAATATCGAACAGTAAATTCTTGAAAAGGCCGAATAGTGTATGCATAAGTATCAACTTCTTTTTCTTATTCTTTTTTTAGTTAATGAAACTGTAACTGCTCAGGTTCGCATAAACGAAATATGCAGTGATAACAAAACGACGATTACAGACGATTTCGGAGAAGCTTCTGACTGGATAGAACTATATAATACTGGTACGGAATCAGTTGACCTGACCGGTTATTTCTTAAGTGACAATTCCGATCAACCGAACAAA
This sequence comes from Saprospiraceae bacterium, assembly GCA_045105695.1. Classification (GTDB taxonomy): domain Bacteria; phylum Bacteroidota; class Bacteroidia; order Chitinophagales; family Saprospiraceae; genus CALGLS01. The sequence goes on from JBGCDT010000313.1 coordinate 16,997, forward strand.
TGGACCTTTCCCAATCTAGTCATTTCTCCTAATCAACACCTGATCCTTTTTGCTTCAGGAAGAGATCTTTCCAATTCTTACGTTCATACTAATTTCAAATTATCCAAAGACGGAGAAGTATTGTTATTATCTGACAATGACGGAAATCTTTTAGACCAAATTGGCTTTCCCTCTTTAGACGAAGACGTCTCTTATGGTCGTTCCGAACTGAACTCTCAAGAGTGGTTGTATTTTGGATCACCAACCCCTGAATTCGAAAACAATGATTCTTCTTCCTTCCAATTTAATGAAACGCCAATATTTGAAAACACGGAATCATTCCACGAAAGCTCCGTAATCATAGTATTAAGCTGTTCAGACGAAAATTGTGAGATTCGATTCACAACTGACGGTTCCGTTCCAACAGAAAGTGATCAGCTCTATCTCTCCCCCATCGTTTCTGACACCACCATCTGCGTGCGAGCCGTAAGTTTTTCATCAGATAAACTACCCTCTGCTCCTGCTACTGAGACCTATTTTGTTGATACCAATCATGAGTTACCTATTTTCACATTAAGCACAGATCCCTTCTTATTGTTTGATGATATGGAAGGAATATTCACGCTGGGCCCAGATGGAGATTCCATCTACCCTTTTTGGGGAGCTAATTTTTGGAAAGACATAACAATACCTTTACATGTTGAATATTTTGTCGATCATGAACTAGCCGTAGAATTCGATGTCGGAACAAAAGTACATGGCGGAAAGTCCTCACGGACTAGAAAAATGAAATCTTTCCAGTTGATTGCCGATAAGAAATACGGCGAAGACAAAATGAATTATCAGTTTTTCGACTACAAAGAAAATGACAGCTATACAAGACTTGTGTTGAGAAATGCTAGCGGCGATTTCAATTTTACACATTTCAGAGATGCCTACATCCATCGTTATCTCGCTACAAAAGAAACACATCTCGACATCATTGCCCATCAACCTGTAGTCGTATATATCAATAGTCAATATTGGGGTATTATGAATCTTCGCGAAAAGATAAACGAGCATTACGTTGGCGATAATCACTCTGTTGACATCAATAATGTAGACATGCTCGAGGAAGACAGCTTAGTGATAGAAGGCAACATGGATATTTTTAATGAGATGCTTGACTCCGTATTAAATTCTAATATTCTGTTGGAAGAAAGTTTGGAAATGGCTGAACGAAATTTTGACTTAGATAACCTAATTGATTATGTCGTTACCGAAATGGCACTTTGCAATTCTGACTGGCCCGGCAACAATGTAAAATACTGGAGAGAAAGAAAGCAAGGCGCAAAATGGAGGTATATACTTTTGGATTTGGATGCTATTATGGGCCGTGCGCCTTACACCGAGGCAGACGCTGATTACTTTCATAACCTAATGACACTAGAACGGTTCGACAACATAAAATTAGTCCGCCTCATTCGTACCCTGTTGCTTAACCAAACGTTTAGAAATCGCTTCCTTAACCGCTACGCTGATTTACTGAATACTCTTTTTCGGTCAGAAAATTTAATAGCAGAGACCGCAAGAACAGAAGCTGAACTTGATGCGGAGATGTTCCGCCATTTCCAAAAATGGACTTGGCCTGGTTATGAAGTTTGGCAATCAGATCGTCTACCGACTTTATATAATTTTGCTCGCGACCGCCCTCCCTATGCGCGTCAGCATCTGATGGAGGAGTTTGAATTAAGCAATGAAGTAGAGATTGAGCTAAATGTCTACCCTCCTGAAGCAGGGCGAATACAGATCAATACCATTCAACCAGAGGACTTACCTTGGACTGGACATTATTTTAATGGAGTTCCAGTGACTTTGACAGTCGTTCCAAATCCAGGTTTTACGTTTAGTCATTGGGGAAGCTCAAAGACTATTTTAAATCCAGAAAACGCAACTCAAATAAAGCTAAATTTTGAAGTTGATGATGAAGTAACCGCCTTCTTTGAAACAGAAGCTATTTCTTTTAAGACCACCTTATATCCAAATCCTTCGAAGGACGCAGTAAATATTAGCTTTCCACTTACAGAGATTGTTCCGGTAAGTATATATCTTTATGACGTTACGGGCAAAGAAATCCAGCAGTTTGATTTTGGTCGAATTGGTGGCGGCCTTCGCAATTTATCGATTGATATTTCTACGCTTCCAAACGGCGTTTATATGATTGAGACAGTTGCAGGTGAAAAACGCTCCATTGAAAAACTCTTTAAGATAAATGCTGAATAAAAAATGACAGCTAGGTTCCTTTCATTTCTTTTTGTAACAATGCTTTTACAATTGACTAGTTGTAAAGAAGACGAAGAAGTCATCAATTTTATTACTAAAGAAGACCTTATCATTAATGCGCCCCTCCCCAATCAAATCTCTGAAAGCTCCGGTTTAATTTGTGTAGACGACCAATCTTTTTGGACACACAATGATAGTGGAGATGGCCCATTTCTCTATCAATTAGATTTGAATAACCAAGACTTAATTCGAAAGGCAGTTTTAAAAAACACTTCCTCTGTAGACTGGGAATTTGTAACCAAAGACGACAACCACATCTACATAGGAGACACTGGCAACAACAACGGTGATCGAACAGACCTTGCTATACACTACTTTCCAACAATAGACTTACAAAACGATAGTATTACTGTAAACAGCCTATTTATTAAGTACAAAAATCAGAGTGATTTCACAAAAAGAGCGAATCATAATTTTGATTGTGAAGCAGTTGTTCCTCTAGGAGATGACCTCTATTTATTTACTAAAAACAGAGCTAATCTTGAAACTGACATTTACAAAGTTCCTAAGGCTTTAGGCACCTATTCCCTTGAGAAGGAAGGAAGTATCTCTGTTGATGGCCTTATAACAGACGCAGCCATCAGCCCTTCTAAAAAAACTATTTGCCTCTTGGGTTACAATGAAATTGAAGATGTATTTAGGCCTTTCTTTTGGCTTATCTATGACTTTGAGGGTACTGACTTCTTAAACGGAAAGAAGAAACTTATAGACCTTGACCTAACGACTCAAACTGAAGGTGTATGCTTTTTGAATGAAACTTTTATTTACTTCAGCTCAGAAGCGGAAGGTGGAGGAACTGCACGTTTTTACGCGGTCGACTTGGAAGCTTGGCTTTGATATTATCCGTTCATAACGAATTCTCGATTCTTTTCTAAGGCATCAAATGAAAATAGTCAAACCCATATTCTCTCTACTTCGTACATTTTTTATTGCAATATTACTTACTGTGATTACGCAGGTCGGTGGTGTTATTTACTTAGCATTAAAACCAGTCAACTATTTTCTAACAAGACACTTACAAGGAAAGAAAAAGTATTTAGTGAAAGCCTTCTTGTACTTTGGAGTATATCTTATTATTTCGCTGACAATCGTTCCTAAGCTTGCGCTGAAATACAACAGAGTTCCTTTACCCAGAATATCAGGCACCTATAAGAACATCAAACCTGCAAGAAATTTCTATTGGATAGCAAATAGAAACTACGTTCGTAAAGAACTCTTCAATGCTTTTACAGAAATAGCTAACAATACTTCTACATCTCGCCCAGGAACAGTAATTTATTACTTAGATGCTAACTTCCCGCTTTTCGACTACTTTCCCTTGCTTCCCCATAAAAGCCACAACGATGGAAGACGGCTCGACATTAGTTTCCTCTATACCAAAGGTAAAGAACCAATAAACGCAGCTCCAGGTGTACTTGGGTACGGACACTCCGAAGTGCCTCAAAAAGAAGAAGTGGACTACCCAAAACGTTGTGCCGAGAAAGGAAATAAGATATACTCCGCCCTTTATCAAATCAGTCGCATTTTCCGAAAGGATAAATATCAATTTGATGAAAAAGCCAACAGAGAGTTATTGAGAACAATCACCAGTCAGAAAAAAGTGAGGAAGGTGTTTATCGAACCGCATTTGAAGTCGCGGCTAAAACTGAGCAACGAGACAAAGATTCGTTTTCATGGCTGCGGAGCAGTGCGACATGACGACCATATACATCTGGAGATTTGATGTCTGGGATAAACAAAAACGCGGAGGACGCAGATCTTTTGGATTTTCACAGATTAAATAAAAAATCTGTGGAATCGTTTCAATCCGCGTCATCCGCGTTCTTATTTAAAAAGTATGAAAGTCCTAGACCTCTACCAATTCCTTCACTGGCACAATCCATCCACGTTTATCTTCTAAGGTCCCATGTCTTAAACCTACAATTTCTGCTTTTATCTCATGGCTCACTTTACGATTAGCTACTTCTGGTAAAACCATTTTTTTGCCTTCGTAAGTTATTTCAGAAACTTGTGCGATTACCGCAGCAGTACCAGTTCCGAAGCAGCCTTCTAGCTTACCCGCATCATGTGCTTCAGCAACTTCGTCGATGGAAAGTAATCGTTCTTCCACTTCGTAGCCTTTGTCTCTAAGAATAGTGATAACGGAATTTCGAGTGATTCCTTTTAAGATTGCTCCATCCGTAATTGGCGTCACAACTTTTCCGTCGATGACGAAGAAAATATTCATTGTACCAACTTCCTGAATGTATTTAAATTCTTTGCCATCTAACCAAAGGATTTGGTCATAGCCATCTGCTTTCGCTTTTTGTGCAGGCAATAAAGAAGCAGCGTAGTTACCCGCAGCTTTTGCCTCTCCTACTCCACCTTTTGCGGCACGCACGTATTGCGTTTCGGCAATCAACTTTACGGGCTTAGAATAGTAAGGTCCAACAGGGCCTGTGAAAATAATAAACTTGTAAGACTCAGAAGGAGCTACGCCAATGAAGCCACTATTTGCAAACATGAATGGTCGAATATAAAGCGCAGAACCAGCATCATCTGGAATCCAGTCTTTGTCTAGAGCAACTAATTTATGGAGCGCATCTAAAAAAACATCTTCTGGAAAAGCAGGCATGCACAATCTTGCAGCAGAATTATTCAATCTTTTAGAATGCATTTCAGGTCGAAAGAACAAAGGTGTTCCATCCTGATCTACCGTAGCTTTCATCCCTTCGAAGAGCGCCTGACCATAGTGTAGAGCCATGCAAGCTGGATGAACTTCAAAACTACCAAAAGGGACTATTTCAAAATTTTTCCATTCCCCCCCTTGATAATCAGCGACAAACATGTGATCTGAAAATGTTCGTCCGAAAGGAATGTTGTTGAAATCAATGCCAGGAAGGCGAGAGTTGTTAACTTTGGTAATATTTATTGTGGTAGACATATGGTAGGTTTAATTTACTACAAAAGTAATATTTAATTTTTAATTTTACAACAGGTATTTTTTTAAGCCTCAAACGAACTATTATTCTGAACCAACACAACAATGGAAAACTTTATATTGAACAGTAAGTTCTTCGATCAATCCGTTATTAAGCTTCCTAAGGAGCAAATTGACCCTACGTTATTAAGCGGAAGCAACCAAAAAAATATCCTCATCGTCTGTATAAAGCAGAGGGAAGAAGAAAAGACTGACATTGATTTTTTAGAAAAAATATTTGCCTCCGTTAAAGTAAATCTAACAAGTGACGCCACTCTATTGTTGCTCGAAAAAGAGCAGCACTTTAGCTGGAAGGCGATAAATGAAGCAACTGATTTCAAGCAATTGATTTACTTTGGAGATAGTTTGAAAAACCTAGGGCTTCAAATTTCAGGTACTGTTTACACTCCTTTTGAGTACCAAGACAAAACGATTTTATTCGCTGAGTTTTTAGATCTAATTGCTGCTGATCGTGGAAAGAAGGGTGCTTTGTGGAAGGGCTTGAAGGAGGTTTTTGAGTAATGAAAGTTGAGTGAACGTTTTTGTTTTAGTAAATGGTTTAAGTTCTGAAATAAATGAAAAAACTAATTTTTGCCACTGGCAATCCAAATAAAATCAAGGAAGTAAATCAACTCTTAGATGGTCTTTTCCCCGTAATCGGAATGCGTGAAATTGGATGTACAGAAGAGGTTCCAGAAACGCAAAATACCTTACAAGGTAATGCTTTACAAAAGGCGCGTTATCTAAAAGACAACTATAAGTACGATTGCTTTTCAGAAGATACGGGTTTGGAAATAGATGCTTTGGATGGAGCACCAGGAGTCATCACGGCACATTATGCTGGGCCAGAACGCGATGCCATTGCGAACATGGAAAAGGTACTTCTGGAACTGAAAGATAAAGAAGACCGAGGCGCACAGTTCCGAACAGTGATAGCTTTGATTTGGGAAGGAAAAGAGCATTTGTTTGAAGGCATTGTCAGAGGTCGAATCGCGCTAGAACGATCAGGGGAGAAAGGCTTTGGTTACGATCCCATTTTCATTCCGGAAGGTTATGATCAAACCTTTGCAAATATTGGTGCAACTGAGAAAAACAGCATCAGTCACAGAGGCAGAGCTGTAAAACAGCTGATTGATTTTTTCAAAAAGAGTAAATAAAGCAGTAATTTGGGACGTTTCTACGCAGGAACATCGTTTAAACTTACTTGAGTAAATACAAAACTTATGCTTACCTCTAAAGCCTTGGCCCCCCAACTGCTTATACAACAATGTATTGCAGGAAAGCGTGCCGCACAGATTCAGTTGTACGAAACCTATTCTCCTACTATGTTCGGTATCTGCCTCCGATATGCCTCTGATTATCACAGCGCAGAAGACCTGCTTCAGGAAGGGTTTATCAAAGCTTTCAATAACATTGATCGATTTAAAGGAATGGGTTCATTTGAGGGTTGGCTAAAACGTATTTTCATAAACACTGCCATTGAGCAGTACCGAAAGAATAAGCGTTTGTCCTTTTTGCCTCTGGAAAGAGAGCAACAAGTCAATAGTCAAGAAACGAATGCGTTGGATAATTTGGCTGTTCAGGATTTACTAAAGTTATTACAAAAAACACCTTACGGTTATCGAACCGTTTTTAATCTATACGCCGTAGAAGGATATAACCATCGAGAGATCGGTGATTTGCTGGGCATTAGCCAAGGTACTTCCAAGTCGCAATTGGCTAGAGCCAGAACGTTTATAAAAAAATTATTAAAAGAGCAGAACTAAGCAATGAATAACGAGGATAAAAATATAGACGATAAATTCAGAAATGCTTTTGAGGATTTTCAGGTAACACCACCGATGAAGAATTGGGAGGGTATTGAGGAAGATGTTGATTCTGGTATAGACGAACAATTTAGTCAGAATTTACAATCACTGGAAGTTGTACCTAAGGCTCATGTCTGGGAAAACATTAAAGAAGAACTACCGCTACATCCAGAAGCACGTCGTTATTTTAGTTGGATGAATAAGGTGGCTGCTGTCCTTGTGATCGGGATGCTACTTTGCATTTTATCTGACCAACAAAAACAACAGTTTGCACTAAACAAAGAACAAGTTGAACTAAATCTAACAATAGACTTACAAAAAGAAAATACAGCTCCAATTACAGCTGATAATGCAGCTAATGAATTTGTTTATGAGCTTTCTAATCATAATACTTCTGGCAGTAGACTTAGCACTCTTGAGTCTGAAGAAGAAGCGGAAATTAAAACCCTACTAAGATTTATTTTAGAGGACGATGAAGATTTTGGTCAAATTGATTCTGCAATTGTGCTTAAAGGTTTTGCGACTGCGTCAGCTCCTTCGGAAGAAACAGCTACAGCTAACTTAGAGGAGGATAACTTTCTAATTCCTGAATTTGAAATCAAAATCCCACTAAAGGTTGTAGAAACAGAACAAGAAGCGGACGACCTTCTACGTATCTACGATTCTAGCCAATCTTCTACAAAAATCATTGATTAACAAGGCCTTGTGGATGTTTCCTCTTTTTCTCCTCTAACCATTATTTATGAAGATGAGCAACTCGTGGTCATCAATAAGCCTGGCGGATTGCTGGTGCATCGTACTTCCATCAGCGAAGATACTGTCTTTGTTTTGCAGCTTTTGCGCGATCAGATTCAGCAACATATTTATCCAGTCCATAGGCTAGACAGAGGTACTAGTGGTGTTCTTTTATTTGGAAAAACGAGAGAAGCTGCTGCGAATATTTCTGAGCAAATGCGTGACAAAACGATTTTCAAATCCTACCTCGCCATCGTCAGAGGCTACGTCGAAGAAAGCGGCACCATCGACTACGCATTGAACAATAAAGACAAACCTCACCTCCCTCCGAAAGAAGCCCTAACAAAGTATACACGTTTGGCAAAAGCAGAACTTCCTTTCTCTGTAAACCGCTACCCTACTTCCCGATACTCCCTCGTCGAAGTCCAACCACAGACTGGTAGAAAGCATCAGATCAGACGCCACTTTGCGCATCTGCGTCATCCTATTCTAGCGGATAAAAAACATGGCGATTGTAAACACAATAAATATTTCGAGCAAAACTTTGACTTAAAACAAATGATGTTACACGCTCAGGAGCTGAGATGTAAGCACCCTGTTAGAAATGAGGAAATCGTTTTCAGGGCGGAGCAACCTACGGCCTTTTTGCGAATGCAGGAGTTGTTATTTTCTAGCGGAAAAAAATCAGAATAGCTCCGATGGCGGTCATTGCCAAAATGAAGTTTCGATACTGCTGATCTTTGAAATAAGATGCTAATTTAACCCCTAAAAGAAAGCCCAGTAAAATAGCTGGTATCAATCGCAGATTAAAAGCTAGTGTATCCATGCTGATGGTATTCCAAACATAGATGTGAAAAGGCACTTTGAATAAATTGATTAGAAAGAACAACCAGGCGGCGGTTCCGATAAACTGATCTTTAGGCAAGCGAATGGCTAAGAAGTACACATTAGAAACGGCTCCTGCCAGATTTCCAACCATCGTCGTAAAGCCCGCAATCAAACCCACCCCTCCCGAAAACCACATTGCTGTAGGAATATCTTTCTTATCCTTTCGATCCCACCAGTACATCATAATCACAGAACCCAAAATAATAAAAGCCATCCCTCTTTTGAAAACAACTTCCGGTACATCATTGCCAAACCAAACACCAATCAAAACACCGACAATCATCCAAGGCATCAGCTTCACAATATATTTCCATTGGCAATGTCGATTATAATAAATCACGGCTAATATATCTCCTGCGATCAACATCGGCAACACCAGCCCTGTCGATTCTTTACTTCCAAAAACATAAGCCATCAATGCGACGAAGGCTACGGTGACTCCTTTGATTCCTCCCTTAGCTAGACCGATGGAAAAAGTTGCTAAAAAAGCAGCGACCCAGTGCCAGATGGAAAGATCAAATTCGGGGGGAAGTTGTAGGAGTTCAGACATGTTTTCTAAAGCGTGTTTATTTTATTTTTCTAATTAATGTATGTTTTGTTCTTAGCCCTCTTTCGTTTTATTATCCCACTGAGTTCAATTCATAACCCCATTCTGCCGATCAATCGATTCCTCATGAAGCGCCTGCAAATAAGCTAAAACAAACTCAGCAGTCAGCCCCTTACGCGCCCCCATCTCCTGAACAGATTTAGAAACCTCCATCCAACGCTTCAACTGAAGAATAGAAATATCGTTTTCCTTTTTGTAGCGACCAATGGACTCAGAGACATTCATTCTTCGACCTAGCAATTCTACGATCTCAGCATCTAGTTCATCAATCTGCGCACGAAGTCCAACGAGGTCATTTTGGACCTGTTTGTTTCCTTCCTTTCGGAAGACGAGTTCATTGAATAGTTGTTCAAAACGAGTGGGCGTTATTTGCTGAGCGGCATCAGACCAGGCGTTGTCAGGATCAATGTGGGTCTCTGTCATCAAGCCATCGTAATTTAGATCGAAGGCTTTTTGAGCAACCTCTTTCAGCATTTCTCTATTGCCACAAATATGGCTGTTGTCGCAAAGCAGCATCAGATTTGGGAACTTCTTTTTTAACTCCAGCGGAATATTCCATCTCGGATTATTTCTAAATCGGGAATTTCCATAATCAGAAAAGCCACGATGAATCGCTCCAATCTGACGAATCCCTGCTTTGTGAATTCGCTCAATAGCGCCAATCCACAAGTTCAAATCAGGGTTGATCGGGTTCTTAATAAACACTGGAATATCGACTCCTTTTATGGCCTCCGCAATCTCTTGAACAGAGAAAGGATTAACAGTCGTTCGAGCTCCGATCCAGAGGACATCAATGTCGTGTTTCATCGCAAGAAGAACATGACCAGCGTTCGCCACCTCAGTAGTAACTTTCAGCCCTGTTTCTTTTTTTACGTTTTGCAACCACTTCAAGCCTTCTACTCCTACGCCTTCGAAAGAGTTCGGACGAGTCCTTGGTTTCCAGATGCCTGCGCGGAATAGTTCAATTTCTTGTTGAGCGAGTTCTCGAGCGATGGCCATGACCTGATCCTCAGTTTCTGCGCTGCATGGGCCGGCTATGAGGTAAGGTTTGTTTGGGTATCGTCTAGTAAAAGGCAGATTTTTTTTTTCCATTATCAATTTAGAAGTAGCCATTTTAATAAGTAAATAAGTCTGTTTCATTGAACCATTCAGTTCGAATACTTATATAAACTTAAAAGTGCAATCTTTGTTTTAATACGAGCAAAACAAAAGATAATACAAAAGTAAACTTTATATTTGAAGCCGCTTGAACTTTAGCAGATTAGTAATACTGCTACATAAATGATTTTTTATAGGTAAGTTTCATTTTTAATTATGAGGAAAAACCTCCCTACTATTTTAGGGGCAACCGTAGCTTGTATTACGGCATACGCTACAGGAGGGGCTAGCCCTTCGCCCATCTTCTCACTTATCAATAGCGTTTCAGGTAATTTGGCTAGTGACCCTGTTGGTGCATTCTTTTACGGGACACTTTCTAAAATCAGAGTCCCGGCTCCACATCCAGACGACATCAATCATGACCTAGAAATGGCATTTGGACGTTCAGTTATAAACGCGATCACAAATGTAGAGACACGTTACCTTGACACCTATCAATTCCATGTAAGCGCTTCACTTTACAGAATCCATAAGCCCAAAATCAAAAAATTTTTCAAGCTCTGGCGAAAAGAAATATCTAATCAACAACCGAAAAATCAGGTTAATTATGACATTGTTAAACCTTACCTTTTTAATGATCCCAAAAAAGCAATAGCTTATCTTAATAATGCCTATGAGAATATCATAGAGCATAAGGATGATTTCTTTTTTAACTTCATAGAAAAACACCTTCCCATTGAGTTGAAAGTATGCTTTGATGAAGAACTCAAAGTAGATACGCCAGCGTATCGAGCACTAACATTATTGTTTCAACGAGAGACATTAGAAAAAATATCAGCAACAGGCGATAAGGTAGATAGAATGGAAGGAACCCTTATCGAAATAAGAGATTTGCTAAAAAAGGTAGACTTCATAGATCCTAATAATTTATTACTTGGAAATAAAATATCCGACACTAAAAGAGATATTAATGCAATTGGAAAAATTAATGAACTCAATAAAGATTTAAATATATTAGACAGCAAACTTATAGAGCAAGAAGAGGAACTCCATAATGTTTCAGGCAAACATAAAAAAGCCGAAATAGTTAATGAGATAAACGATAATAAAATCCAACTTGAACGTATCTCCAGAGAAATTTCATCAACCGTTAATAGTATCAACCTTCCAATCTGGTTAGCGGAAGAAGTTAAAAAATGTCTGAGTCTTTCAAGTTGTACTGAAGACAAGGAGTACCCCATTTTAAAAGTAACAGATTCTTTTGATTTCAAGGTCAATATTTATAAGAAAGAAACCACTATTCGTTGTACTAATCAAGAAATAAATTCTGAATCTGTTCTAAAAACTTTAGAGGAGTATCAGGATGGGGTATCCATTATCATGATTTCTTCAAGAAGAGTAAACACTGGCCTAATAGAAGAATTTAAACACGAAACGAACCTTCAATTATTTAGCTTAAAATCTTTTGTGAGTTACGTATTCAATCTTAATTACTATTTTGATTCTCTTCAAAATAATTTCATCAATAGTAATATCACAGAAGAATATGTCGACCTAAACTGCATTAAACCTGATTACAGTAGTAAAGGAATACACCTGCAAAATGCTTCTCACGAATCTGTCGAAGATTACATTGACGAATGGGTAAAGAACTCTGAACAAAACCACTTAACAGTTCTAGGTGATTTTGGAACAGGTAAAACCTGGCTAAGTTGGTATTATTCGATAAAACAATTAAAAAACTATAATAAATTTTCTCACGAAGTAAGAATTCCAATTCTCATTACACTACGGAAATATGCTGACTGCAACTCATGGGAAGAAATAGCTGAGCGTTTTATAAAGAATAACAATATTAGATTGACCGCTTCTAATTTTAATCAATTAAATAAATCAGGAAAACTACTAATTATTCTTGACGGTTTTGATGAACTTACTTTTGGTGGATTAAAAGGTTCTCCTAAAAAACACTTTTCAAAACTATCTCCATTCGTGTCTTATCACAGTAAAGTTATTATGACTTCTAGAAAGACCTACTTCAGAAGTGAAGTTGATGAAGCTGATAGTATTAAAGTTGAAAACAGCATAAAAAAATCTGGCCAGATTGACTTACGTCAACACCTTAGATTTGGCACTATACATTTAAAAGAATTTACTCATACACAAATAAAAAAAGTCTTAAAAAATAAAACTCCAGGAGAATCTGATGAAAATTGGAGTAAAATAAAATCAAGAAATTTTTTAATCGATTTAGCTAAACGTCCAGTAATGCTAAATATGATCTTAGCGTCTTTACCAGAAATTGATATAAACCGACCAATTAACGATCATGACTTATATAACAGCTATATAAACAAATGGATAAACGACACTTCAAAGGGCAGGTCATTTTTAGACCCCACTTCCAAGAGAGTATTAATAAATGAACTAGCTTGGAAAATGTATTATGATAATAAATTAGAAGTGCACTATTCCGATTTAATTCAATTAATCAAAAATAAAAACATTCTCAATCAACTTACTCCAAGACTACTAGAGCTTGAACTAAGGAATCAATCTTTTTTAATCAGAGATAACAGTGGCGTATTTTATTTCGCTCATAAATCGTTCTTAGAGTTTATTGTAGCAAGTAAATTAAAAACAGACATAGAGAATAACAATTATACTCCTTTTAAAGATCAATCTATACTGCCTGAAATTTTGCACTTCTTAAGCTTAATGGACTTCAATACTAAGCATTTGGTTGATTGGGTTGACATTGCAAGAGAGCATCGCTTAAAAGGGTTTCTCACAGGGAATATTTTTTCACTTTTAAAGAATAGAAAATACAACTTTAACAACTTTAATTTTTCTAAATTAATAATCAGAGATGCCGATTTCTCTGGAGTTGATTTAACGGGTTCTAATTTCAGAGAAGCTGATATTTCTTCTATTAATTTTCGTGATGCAATACTCAAAAATACTGATTTCACAAATGCCAAATTATTTGATTTAAAGCTTGGCGTCCGCTCTCCGGCAAAAGGTGTTGAGGGCTCAGACAAATTAAATCTAATAGCTACTTGTAATGGTAAAAATCAAATTGTATTAATTGATGGAGATTTACTACAAAAGAGAAAACATACATTAGTTGGACATGAAGATTCCATCACCAGTGTGTATTTCAATAAAGACGATAAATTTTTAGTTAGTGCTAGCTTTGACAACTCAGTAATTATCTGGAAAATGGATACAAAGAAGCCCTACATATATCGTCAAATCAGCGTATCTGATACCATTATTTACGATGCCTGTGTAACCCCTGACAACAAATATGTAATTACATCAGACAATCACTCCAGAGTAAAAATCTGGGATATTGAAACAGAAAAAGAAATATCATCATTAGAAGCTCACGATTCTACAGTTTACAATATCGACATCCACCCTGACAATACGTATATAGCAAGCGCCAGCTTTGATAAAACTGTAATCCTTTGGCATGTGGATTTCAATAATGAAAAACCAGTACTTTCTTATAAAAGGTTAAAGGATCATCTTGGCTTAGTAAACGGTATTTCATTTAGCCCTTGTGGGAAATATCTAGCATCTTCGAGTAACGACAAATCTGTAATTTTGTGGGACGTAGAAGCAGGAGAAAAACTGTATGCCTATACCGTTCATGATTCAATTGTTTGGTCAGTATGCTTTCATCCAAATGGAAGATATCTTGCTAGTAGTAGCTCAGATAAATCTATAGCTATCTGGGACTTAAAAGAGAAGGAAATTGTTGCACGACTAGAAGGGCATGAATCTGAAATATGGAATGTTTCCTTTTTCAAATCAGGAAAATATCTCGTTAGTGGTGGTTTTGACAATACTGTCCGAATATGGGATTGGAAAAATAATAAATGCATCAAATTGATTAGCCTATTAGAAGATGTAAATCAAAAAATCGACTGCGAAGGTATGCGACTAGAAGGAGTCGAAGGATTGAGCCCTTTACAAATTCGTTTTCTAAAATTAAAAGGTGCGAAGTGATAATCTTTTTTGCTGATCTGTTAGCAAAAACAAAGAGTTAATAGAAGAATACAATTAATAAACTACTAAGTTTACGAAATGAAAGAAAAAGAATTAAACGTTCTAGTTGTAGGATTAGGCTTAATAGGTGCTTCTTTTGCGGCGGCATTAAAGGTTAATGAGCCAGGTTGGAAAATATCAGGATTTGACATGCTTCCTGAAAGTATACTCTTTTCAATTGAGAATAAATTTATTGATAAAAAAGTAAATAAGTCTACCCTAAAAGCTGAAATTGCAGAGGCAGACCTTGTCATTCTTGCTATACCTATTCTTGAAATTATTGATTTCATTAATAGTAATAAAGGTCAATTTAAACAAGGATCAATTATCATTGACGTTGGTAGCACTAAAGAGATTGTTGTTGGACATATGGATCAACTACCCGAACACTTGAATCCGATTGGAGGCCATCCTATGACAGGAATGAAAACGGCTGGAGTAACCGGCCCCTCTCCAATTCTATTTGAAAAGAAAGTTTTCATTTTAACTCCATCAAAAAAAACTAGTCCGTCTACTATCAATTTTGCTACTAAGTTAGTCCAAACTATTGGAGGTATTCCTCTCACGATAGATCCTAAAAAGCATGATTTCATAGTGGCTCTAGCTAGTCATTTACCATATCTCCTCCCGACCTTAATGCTAAAAACAGCTATTGAAGCTGATGAAAGTCTAATATGGGAAGTAGCTGCCGGAGGTTTCAAATCGATCACAAAGGATGCCGGACACAATGTTCCAATGTGGGAAGATATTCTTACAACTAACAGTAGTAGTATAATAAAGTCACTAGAATTACTCGAAAATCAGATTAGTGATCTCAAAAAATTACTAAAAGATAATAACACCGACAAGCTATCTGAATATCTGAGATCAACAAAGCACATAGCCACTTAAAATTTAATCAAACTTTTATCCCCCATATTAACATCAGTCTTTTGAAAGAATAATTGACTTCTTTATATTTATCGCCCCCATAAAATTACAATTCATCGAAAATCATAAAACATTACAATGAACAAAGTATATAAAAACGCAGCAGAAGCCATCGAAGGAATCAAAGACAGCATGACGCTGATGCTTGGTGGTTTTGGCCTTTGCGGAATCCCCGAAAATTGTATCGCGGCTTTAGTAGAAGCGGGCGTTACGGATCTCACTTGTATTTCTAATAATGCGGGTGTTGATGACTTTGGTTTGGGTCTGCTTTTGCAAAAAAGACAGATCCGAAAAATGATTTCTTCTTACGTCGGTGAAAACGATGAGTTTGAGCGACAGATGTTGAGTGGTGAATTGGAGGTCGATTTAATTCCTCAAGGATCTTTGGCTGCCAGATGTCAGGCAGGAGGTTCTGGAGTCCCTGCATTTTTCACCCCTGCTGGTTATGGGACTGAAGTTGCGGAAGGAAAGGAGGTTCGTTATTTCAATGATAAACCGCATATTTTAGAGCATGCGCTGACCGCTGATTTTGCGATTGTAAAAGCTTGGAAAGGCGATCATTTAGGAAACTTAGTTTATAAAGGTACCGCTAGAAATTTCAATCCCTTGATGGCAATGGCTGGAAAAATCACCATTGCAGAAGTGGAGCATTTGGTAGAACCGGGTGAATTGGATCCAAACTTTATTCATACGCCAGGGATTTTCGTACAGCGAATTATTCAAGGCTCTGGTTATGAAAAACGCATTGAGCAACGAACGGTTCGTACTCGTGAAAGTTAATTGACTTTCATATTTATTTCATTTTCCAACAATACATTTACAAAAGTAGAAACGCTCTACTTTTCGCAAAATAAATTCAAATCAAATGTTAGATAAAACAGGAATTGCAAAAAGAATCGCTCAGGAATTACAGGACGGCTGGTACGTCAATCTCGGAATTGGTATTCCTACTTTAATTGCCAATTACGTTCCTGATGGCATCAGTGTAGAATTTCAATCTGAAAACGGAATCCTGGGAATGGGGCCTTTCCCCTTCGATGGCGATGAAGATGCCGATTGGATCAACGCAGGTAAACAAACCATTACCGCTATGCCCGGCGCAGCTATTTTTGACTCTGCCACTTCCTTCGCGATGATCAGAGGACAACACATTCAGCTCACTGTCTTAGGTGCGATGGAAGTTGCGGATAATGGCGACATTGCCAATTGGAAAATCCCAGGTCGTATGGTCAAAGGGATGGGTGGCGCTATGGACTTAGTTGCTTCTGCTGATAATATTATCGTTGCTATGATGCATACGAATAAGCGAGGGAAGTCTAAGTTATTGAAAAGTTGTTCGCTGCCACTGACGGGTGTTCGTTGTGTAAAGAAGGTGGTTACTAATTTGGCGGTGATGGATATTACGCCAGATGGTTTTAAATTATTGGAAAGAGCGCCTGGGGTTTCTGTGGAGGATATTCAGGCGGCGACGGAAGGGCGTTTGATTGTGGAGGGGGATGTGCCGGAGATGAATATTTGAGAATAAACTTTATTCGGTGTCCGGTTACCGGTAGACGGGTAACCGGTGCTCATAGGAATTAGGAAGAAATCGTTATTAAGTTAACAGTTATGTACATGTAAAAACTATTAACTTTCCGTTTAGGTAAAAAAACAAGATTATGGAAATAATAGAAAATAAGAAGAAAGAACTTTATGAAGTTTGTTCAAACTATAAAGTTGATGAGCTTTATGCCTTTGGTTCTTTACTCACAGAGCAATTTAATAAGGAAAGTGATATAGACTTAATTGTGTCAATTATTTCTGAAGATCCGCTCGAATATGCAGAAAATTATTTTGAATTAAAATTTGCGCTAGAAAAATTATTTAATAGAAAGATTGATCTTTTAGAACAAAAATCAATTGGAAATAAAACTTTCGGGAAATTGGTAAACAAAAAAAAGAAGTTAATCTATGCAAGAAAAAATCATGGTTTGGCTTGAAAGTATTGAAAATGCCATTACTGAAATAAACGATTTTCTTCCACGTTCGAGGGAGTTCTCCGATTTTGAAAAAGATCTAAAGACAAAACGGGCCGTTGAAAGAAACATTGAAATTATCGGAGAAGCAATGAATCGAATAATTAAGGTAAATCCTGATATTAAAATTAGTGATTCTAGAAAGATTGTCGATACACGAAATCGTATAATTCATGGTTACGATACGGTATCTGATGAAGTAATTTGGCTAATCGCTATCAAATACCTTCCGATTCTCAAAAAAGAAATAAGCAAAATAAAACCACAGTAAAATCACAAAAAGCAAAAACGAAAAATGTCAATAAATCAATTAGCAACTACTATAGACAAAGCTGCTCACAAAGCAACCGCAATCCCACAACTCAGTTTACAACTCCCCTTTTCTGAAACAGAAGCCTACGCCATCCAAGCCGCTTCCCTCGAACATCGTTACGAACGAGGCGAAAAATTAGTCGGTCTAAAAATGGGTTTCACCAGCAAAGCAAAGATGGAACAGATGGGCGTCCACGACATGATCTGGGGACGACTCACCGATGCCATGCTCTTCTCCAACGGAGGTAGTTTTTCAAAAGATAAAATGATCCACCCTCGCGCAGAACCGGAGATTTGTTTCCGAACCAATCAGACCATCGACCGCGAGTTGTCCATGAAAGAAGCAATGGGCGCAGTAGATGGCGTTGCCGCAGCAATAGAAATAATTGATTCGAGATATGAAAATTTTAAGTTTTCCCTGGAAGATGTAATTGCTGACAATTGTTCCTCTGCGGGCTTCATCGTAGGCGATTGGCAGAAGCCAACTGCTGATTTGAATGACTTGAATATTGCACTCACTATTGATGGAGAGAAGGTTCACGAAGGTTCGTCCAATGCAATTCTTGGAAACCCCTGGGAAGCATTTGTGGCAGCTACTCGATTAGCGGCAAAGTACGGACAAACGATTCCAGAAGGTTTTTACATCATGGCTGGGGCGGCAACTCCAGCGGTATACTTGAAAGAAGGACAGGCTGTACATGCAGAGGTGGAGAAGCTAGGTGAGGTACGTGTGAGTGTAATCTAACAAATCAGGGTTTTGAGATTATTTTACCGCAAAGGCGCAAAGAAAATTAAAATCAGATAGTTTTCCAGAATTTGCGACTTTGCGGTGAAAATATATAGAACCAGAGAATAAAAAAAACTAATCTCCAAAACGAACTATCACCTCCCCCAGTCCTTCAATCCCAGCTCGCACTTCATCCCCAGGTGCCACAGCAACCATAGGCCCCAAACCCCCAGACAAAATTACCTGCCCAGCTTTCAGCGGTTGGCCGAAATCAGCCATCGTCTTTGCCAACCATAACACTGCATTTACGGGAGAGCCCAAACAGGCCGCTCC
>JBGCDT010000314.1:0-8118 GCA_045105695.1 Saprospiraceae bacterium
CCTAGAGGAATCCATAACCCTTTGCAATGGCGACAACGAAACACTGAATGCGGGAAACGCTGGAAATACCTTCAACTGGTCTACTGGCGCGAATACCCAGATCATAAATGTGTCTACAGCAGATACTTATATCGTAACCGTTTCTGATGCAAATGGTTGTTCTTTCGTAGACAGTACAGTGGTCTTTTTGCAAAATAACATTGATGTAAACCTTGGTAATGATACCACAATCTGCCCAACAAGTAGTCTTATCCTAGATGCCGGAAACCCTGGACTCAGTTACCTCTGGTCTCCTGATGGACAAACGACACAGACCATAACAGTCTCTGGTGCAGGGACTTATTCCGTAGTGGCAGGTGATCCTTCCAGTAGTTGTTTTGGTACAGATGAGATCAGCGTCACTGTTCATGATCCGCCCTCTTTGGTTAGCTCAATGGTGGCTTGCAATGATACGAATACCTTTTATACAGTTACCATAGAAGTAACTGGCGGTGATGCGGACAGTTACATAATGGATGGACCAGGTGGTTCTTTTAATGGGAATATTTATACTTCTGTTCCAATTCCTAAAGATGAAGCTTATACTTTTTTTCTATCAGACGGAGTAAGTTGTATACCAGTAGCCAGTGGTGGAATATATGATTGTGATTGTACTAGTGATGGAGGAGCTTTAGAGAATACACCAATTACTATCTGTGGAGATCAGGTTGCAGACGTGGAAGTATTAGTAGCCGCTACAACCGATGACAATGACATCGTCCGGTATGCCTTACATGAGTCAGTTCCTTTTGATGGAAATGACATTGTGTATTTTGCAACGACGCCTTTTTTTAATTTCCAATTCGGAATGGAGTACGGTCAAACCTATTTTATAACTGCCCTTTCGGGGAATGAATTGACGCCCGGAGAAGTATTGTTAGAAGATGGTTGTTTGGGTGTTTCTAACTCAGTTCCAATTACCTTTTTTCAAAACCCAGAAGTAAGTATCGAATTTCAGGGAACACTGGAAGTAAGTTGTAGTGACCCCAGTTTGATTTTAGATGGTAGCTCTTCTTTTGATCCGTCTGGAGGAACCATTAATTATAATTGGTCTGCTGCAAACAGCGGTAATATCGTAGGAGCTACAAATACTGCTATGGCTGATATTAATGCTGCCGGAACATACTACCTATCGGTTTCTAACTCAGGCGGATGTACAGCAATAGATTCTGTAGAAGTAGTTAGCAATGGCGATTTACCAAATATTAATATCGAAACACCACTAACGGTTAGCTGCCGTGATAGTATTGTTATTCTGAATGCAAGTGGTTCTGATAGTGGACCAGATTACTCGATAACTTGGGGAGGCGATATCCTGAGTGGAGAGACAACACTGACGCCATCTGTTGGAAGTCCCGGGACTTACGTACTTACCATACTTAATAATACAAATGGTTGTTCAGCTACTCAACCAATTACAGTCCCTGGTAATTTTGATACTCCAGTAGCTAATGTCGATCCTGTATTTTACATGAACTGTACAACAGGAATGGTTGCTATGGAAGCCTTCGCTTTTCCGCCAGAACCTGATTATTTACTACAATGGAATACTGAAGATGGAGAAATACTAAGTGGAGAAAACGATTGGATCGTAACTGCTGGGTCTGAAGGAATTTACACCATAGAAATAACAAACGCGCTCAGCGGCTGCTCAGATACAGCAACGACTTCTATTCAACCAAATTTATTACGCCCCACATCTTCCTGGTTAAAATGGACGTTCCCTATTTGCTTGGGAGATGACAATGGAACCATGCGCGTTGACTCTGTACAATCTGGAACTGCTCCTTTTGAATATTCTTTCAATGGAGAACCTTTCACAACGGACACTTTCAACTACCAGTTATCTGCTGGCGAAAATACCATAGAGATCAAAGATTTCTTTGGTTGCACTTGGGATACAACTGTCGTCTTCCGAGAGGGGAGAGAATTATTAGTTGATTTAGAGGAAGTCTTTGGACCGGTGGAATTGGGGGATTCGATTCAACTGCTTGCATTAGGTAGTGAAGATGTTGATTCTGTCTTCTGGGAAAGTCCGACCTTGTTGTCTTGCTATGATTGTCTAGATCCCTGGATACTGCCGACGGATGATTCGTTGCGCGTTGGCGTTCAGTTGTATACACCAGATGGTTGTACGAATAGAGATTCTATTCTGATAGAAGTCGTCAAGTTTAGAAAGGTATATATTCCAAATGCCTTTTCGCCAAACGGCAATCGTAAGAACGAATTTTTCAGCGTATTCAATAGCAAAGAGGTAAGAAATATTAACTTCTTAAAAGTCTATAATCGTTGGGGAGGCGTTGTTTACGAAGATCGTGACTTGGCATTAAATGATAAAAAGAACGGTTGGGACGGAACCCATAAAAACGGTCGGGATGCTTTGCCTGGAGTTTATATCTTTGTAGTAGAAATAGAATTCCTGGATGGGCTGGTTCAGCAATATCGGGGAGATTTTACTTTGTACAAATAACACCACAAATGAATCCTATCTCAAGAAGGTACCTGATCTATAGCATCTTCTTTTTTATGCTTATGCTAAGCAACTCTTGCAGCAGCGATGATGAAAGCGCTGTCAGTAGAGAAGACTACCTCGGTACTTACATGATTGCTGAAACTTGTGGTAGTACAGAAAGTGATTATCTAATTACGATAACTACCGGAAGCCAATCGGACGAAATAAATATCAATAATTTTTATGGGGTCGGAGCTGAAATCGTGGCTCAGGTGGAAGAGGACAGTCTGACGATTGATCCTCAAATGATAACGACTTTCGGACTCAACCAAACCTTTGAAGGCTCTGGAGCTTTGATAGGAGACGAACTAAGATTGTACTACAGTGTCGAAACACCTAACGTTGATATTGACGATTGTACGGCTATTGGTCAAAAGCAATAACAATACTCTTACATTTTGTACTTTTACATAAAAATAAATTGACAACGAAAATTTGACTTAGACCAATGGAGTATGAGTCTTCCTTCATAACTAGAGTGTGTACGTATTGATTCACGAATGAAGGCCGCGTATTAAGAAGCGGGAGGCCGATCTATAGTGTTTGAGCGGAGCGAGTTTATAGATCTTGGGTTTTTTGTTACTTTTTTTGCCAAGAAAAAAAGTAAGGCAAAGAAAAACTTTCAAGCGATACTAACTGGCTTAAGTACACATATTACTTATGTGTTAACTTGTGTTGATCGTATACTGAGCTAAATTACTTTTTGCCAAACATAACTACACAATGCCAATAAAAATCATATCCGCCGGAGCAGGTTCCGGAAAGACTTACCGACTCACAGAAGAAATGGTGGCACTCCTCGAAGACGATAAAAACGGAGTGCGCGCCAACGGAATCATTGCCACTACATTTACCAATAAAGCTGCCGCTGAACTGCAGGAAAGGGTCCGAATTCGACTACTCGAAAAAGGGATGGCAGAAAAAGCAAATGAACTAACCAACGCCTTGATCGGAACCGTCCACGGCTTGGGTGTCAAGTTGCTGAAGCGCTTTGCTTTCGAGGCTGGTGTCTCTCCCGAAGTAGCTATTGTGGCGGATGAAGATCAGCAGGTATTGTTCAATAAATCGTTGGCCGCCATTCTCACAGAGGATCGAATTCTAGCGATTCAGAAAAGTAGCGAACGACTAGGGATGACTGCCGAAGAAGCGGACAGATGGCGAAAGCTCGTAAAGGACCTAACTGACGTAGCTCGCTCAAACGATTTTTCAATCGAAGTTTTAGAACGTTCTAAAAAACTATCCTTTGAATCTTTCCTTCCACTCCTTGGCGAGCGTTCGGTAAACTCATCTGAGTTCTTCAACGAAAAATTATTACGACTCCTGAATGAATCCATCACTGCTTTAGAAAACAATGCTGATGAAACAAAGACCACACTAAAAGCCCAAAACACCCTAAAAAATATACTAACCAATCTAGAGCTTCGTGGTGAACTCAACTGGCAGGACTGGGTGCGTATTGCAAAAGTAAAAGCTGGTGCTAAGAGCCGTGATGATGTAGAGGAACTGATTGAATTCGCAAAAACGCATGACGAACATCCTAAGTTTCATGATGACATCAAGGACTTTATCAATCAGATTTTCGACATAGCTATTTCTGCATTAGAAGAATATGATCGTTACAAAAAAGAAAGAGGACTGATTGATTATGTGGATATGGAGACACTTGTAAAAGGATTGTTAGAACATCCAGAAGTAAGAGAAGTGTTGGCGGATGAGATTGATCTTTTGATGGTTGATGAGTTTCAGGATACGAGTCCGATTCAGTTGGATATGTTCTTAAAGTTGTCTCAAATCGTGAAACATTCTATCTGGGTAGGAGATCCAAAACAGAGCATTTATGGTTTCCGTGGAGCAGATCCGAAGTTGATGCAGGAGATTATAACGGCCAATGGAATTGACAAAGAAAATATCCTGAAATATTCCTGGCGATCACGTGAAGATATTGTGAATGTAACGAATAGTTTGTTTTGCAAAGCCTTTACAGAAATACCAAAGGAAAGAGTTCTCCTAAAGGCAAAGCGTACGAAGGAAGACAATCCCGACGACTCTAAATTCAAAAGTGAACCTTTAG
The DNA here is from genome assembly GCA_045105695.1 of Saprospiraceae bacterium. GTDB lineage: Bacteria > Bacteroidota > Bacteroidia > Chitinophagales > Saprospiraceae > CALGLS01. The sequence continues at coordinate 4,623 of JBGCDT010000314.1, forward strand.
AAATGAATGATGCCATACAGCATTGGCACTTTGAATTTGGAGAAGGACGAATGCCTGGGAAACCCTGGATGGAAAACTGTTTGGCGAATAGTATTCGCTCCCTCTTATTAGAAAGGGAAGTTCCTGTTTTACCGAAAGGAACCAATACTGCCCGAAAAATACGCCCTGGAGATATAGCCGTTTTATGTCGCTCTAACCGCGCCTGTCAGGAAGTCGCTGACGCCTTGCATCGTGCAGGTTTGAAAGCTGCGATAGCTAGAACCGGCTTATTGAAAACAGCAGAGTCGAAGTTGATTTTAGCTTGTCTGAAATTTCTTTTGCATGCTTCTGATTCGCTTTCGATAGCTGAAATATTATTACTCGCTGCTGATATGAAAACCGAAGAGATCATTGAAGATCGTTTGGCTTATCTCAAAGAAGTAGGAGACTTGCCATTCTGGGAAGAGCAGTGGGCGGAGGACAATTGGTTTGTAAATCGTTTGAATGAATTGCGAGAAGAAGCAAAGGATTTATCAGGTGCAGAAATCCTTGATTTGTTATTGGAAGAACTGAATCTGCGTCGCATCATTGCCAGTTGGGGGAAGACGGACCAGCGAATGGCCAACGTGGATATGATTCGGTTTTATGCTTTGAAATATGAAGAGGCTTGTAATCGACTGCACATCGCTGCGTCGCTCGGTGGCTTCTTGTTGTGGTTGAATGATTTAGAAGATAAAGAATTGGATCAGCAAGGTTCGGGAGAAGGGGAGGAGGCTGTAAATGTGATGACCTACCACAAAAGTAAAGGACTCGAATGGCCCGCTGTGATTTGTTATGACCTGGAAGGAAGCCTTAGAGAAAGTACTTATGGATTGAAAATTATTCCTGACTCAGACAAAGTTGATTTGAGTAACTTATTAGGAAATCGCTGGGTTCGTTTTTGGATTAATCCTTATGGAAAACAAAGTAGAAATACTTCCTTGGAAGAACGAATGAAGGCTAGTGAAGCTTTTGCACAAGCGAGGAAAGAAGCATTAGAAGAAGAGGCGCGATTGCTTTACGTCGGCATCACTCGGGCAAGAGATTATTTGATCTTTCCAAGTCGCGAAAAAACTACTGGATGGCTCAATCGAGTATGGCATGATGGTCAGGAAGATCACCCCACACTGGATAAAAATGAGGCAGAGACTTTCTGGGAATGGGAGGGCCAAATCATCCGAAAAACAACGGAGGTCAATGCCTTCGAGAGAGATTTTGCGCAAGCTGACCCCACCCAGGAAGAAGTCGTTTATTTACAGGAAAGAGAAGGTAAGTCATTCTACCAACCCTATTATATTGATTTAAAAGCGGAAACTTCTAACAATACACTTACATACGCTGCTGAAGAAGTTTTTGCACCTCCTCTTATCGTCGAAGAAGAAGAGCAGGGAGCTTTAGCAAAACTGATTTATGCCATGCTCATGGGGGATCAGTCAGATCTAAAAGAAAGCTATCGAGCTGAAATGGCTGTTGCGCTACTGAACCGACTTCACCTCAATGAATCACTTCAAGCTGCAGATCTTCAGCGTTATTCTAAAGCATTTTATCAAATGCTAAAAACAAACTGGGCACCTAAAAAGATTGTAAAAAATTATCCCATCCGTTATCAGGATGAAGAGGGGAGGAGATTGGAAACCGTATTGGATATGGTATTGGAAACGAATTCAGGGCTAGTGTTACTTCAATTCGATGCAAGTTCAAATACTCAGAAATCAAATTCTCTAAAAGAAAATCTCGCCATTTTAGAATACGCAAAACGAGCAGTTAGTCAGGACTACGGCCAGATGGTGACAGAGGTGGCGGTCGGTTTTACAATGCTGGGAGAATTGCGGAAGATGTAGCTTGGGCGATAAGGTACGATGAGGTTGATAAGGAGATAAGGTGGATGAGGATATAATTTGATTTTGCATCTGGACTTAGAGAGTATCAATAAACTGTGTCTTGGCAAATTTATCTATCCGATTTTCATCGTTCTACCGGATATCGTCTACGAAAGAAGAAAACCCCATCCACCCCATCTCCTCATCCACCTCATCTCCCCATAAAAAAAAGACCCGCCCTCTTTGAGGGCAGGTCAAAAGCGACATAGGTCTTCAAGTACGTTTGTTTTGTAGCAGCTCCCTGATACTAAAACAGGTTCTTGGTTTTTTAATGTTTTACCGGTAACGGTGGCATGGGATTGATAATTTGCTGTTAATGGTGAAATTTCATTTTTCAGCTTTTTGTTTTGTGCCTCTTCAGTCCGGCTTCCAGTCTGTCTTAAAATCTAAGGAATTGTGGGGGACACGCCAGTGTGTCTAATAAATTTACATCGCTATTGCTGGCTGAGAAATCGTCGGTTCATTTACCTCGCTGATACGCTCATTCGCAGAAGAATCTAAGACAGAGTCATGGTCTTCTACCATTGCGGGAGTAGCGGGTTCAGATAATACGACAAGAGAAAATGTTACAATGGTTAATACCATTGATACGAGTAGAAAAAGCTCCATAGTGTGTGGCGGTTTTAAAGTGTTTCTAAATGTAAATCTTCAACTTATTGATTATTCAAAAGGTAAAATGGGGTTACTGCCTATCGTAAGACGCAGTATTATATAATACAGTATGGTAAATTCTTTAATTGGATTACTGAACCATGAATGGCTGGCAATCTGTGTAATTTGATCATTAAGGTTTTAAAAACCTGACATTGCAATGGGTATCAGCAATGTTATTGGATGTGTTGGTTTTCTCTGAGAATGAGAATTGGTAGGTTATATTGTACTTCCTTCGTGTTGTTTTTACAAATATAAGATAAATTAATATTTAAAGCTATAGTTTGTTCATGAGGTACTAAAAAAAATGTGACAACTTATATTCTTTTTTTATTATTTGAATTTTATCCCCTTTCTGAAAGTCTTTTGATGAAACCTTTGATTGTTTTTAAGATGTTCCGTAATGGAAGATGAGTGGTAGTGTTCATTTAGAATATGTTCTAAGTCTGATTCTTCGCTTTCAATCAATAGTAACTAAGGAATATTACCATTCTTGATAATGTGACAAATCATCGAAATATATAATTTGTTGCTGTTTTTGTAACATTATCAAGTTCTATTTCGATGCAAAATCCTTTTAGGGCTTGTATTTTGGAATTTGTAGTTGTTAAAATCAAGCATTCATCTACATAATTTATGTTTTTAGTTGTCCTTAGATTTAGTACTTGTTTTGATAGAAAAGATTTTAAAGTTCGAATTCACAGATGAAAAATTCAGGAACGAATAATTGCAAAATCTGTTTATTCTGTTAACTTTGCGCACCGAACCAGAAAATTGGTTACCCGCCCGGGTGCTGAAATTGGTAGACAGGCATGGTTGAGGGCCATGTGTCCGTATGGGCGTGCGGGTTCGAGTCCCGCTCCGGGCACTGAAAAGCTTTCCGAAAGGGAGGCTTTTTTTATTGGAATAAAGAATAAAAGATGGAATATAGTGTATATGCAATCGCA
>JBGCDT010000315.1:0-13936 GCA_045105695.1 Saprospiraceae bacterium
ACAAATGCCAATTGACCAAAAGACTACACATAAAAATAAATCCTAAACAATTGCTACATGAAAAAAAAAAAAAAAATACTATTACTATTTATGTTTCTGAAAAGGTATACGAGGTGAAAACTTCTTTAAGGAAATTATTGAAGATTCTTCCTGGAAATAAATTTATTAAAATACATAAACAGTATATCATTCAGGTGAATGCTATTGAGTTTATCAATTATAAAAAGAATAAGCTCGTTATTCAGAGTCATGAAATTCCAATAGGACGTAAATTTAAATCTGATTTAATGGATAGGATTAATATTATTAATTAATTTTTTTATTGTTATTTATTTACCATGTGAAGTCACATAATAATTATTATTAATGTGACTTGTTTCGATTTGTTTAGCTTGTGTGATTGAATTTCAATAATATATTTCAATAAAATATTATTTGAAGCTGTCACAATTTGATTAAAATGTAATTTGATGATTTGGAGATTATCGCTTTAATTTGAATATAAATAATCGGAAATATTAACAATATCCCACTTTATTATTGAAACACTTAAATGCATTAGCATTCAAACAAAAACTAAAAAAATGGTAAGTAACGAAACCACTATCACACCCCAACAAGAAAGCTGGACAAGTATGCCAGTAACTCAGAAAAGTATTTTTGTTTCACACAAAGGTTGTTACCACAATTTAAGAGCAAGAGATATTTTGTGGATTTCTTCAGAAGGAAATTATGCTCATATTTATACAAAGGATAAACATTATTTTAACCGTATATCCTTATCAAATTTATTGAAGATTCTTCCTCGATTTATGTTTAAAAAAGTACATAAGTGTCATGTCATACGCTTAGATGCAATAGATCATATAGATCGCTCCAATAATGAATTAGTTATAGCGGGTCACAAAATTCCAATTGGAAGATCGTACAAGTCTGACCTTTTAGGAGAGTTGAATTTGATAGGGTAATTTGAAGTGGCTAGCATGTTTTAGCAACGGTTCAAAGAAATGATAGACAAAAAAATATAGTCTTAAATTAATTGAAGTCAGGTTGATTTCTATTTCCAGAGCACCTCTATAACTATTGTTATAAAGGTGCTCGTTTGTAAAAGAGAAGTCTACAGGTATTTATGTAATACTATTGTTAGGAAACCCATTCGTTAACTAAGGACCCGTTGATAGCATGATGAGAGTTGTTATTTACGGCTACTCCATCTTTTATGATAATGATCTGAGGAGATTGGTGAACGACACCAAATTTTTCAGCAATTTTATTAGAGACATCTCTATGGCTCAATAAGTCTAGATAGTAAAATACACCTTTGTCAACGTCAAAAGGGACTTCTTCTAAACGTGATTTTGCAGCAGCACTAATTCCACAAGTGGTGCTGTGCTTGAAAAGGACAACAGGTTGTTCTTTGGATATCTCCACTATGTCATCTAGCTGCTCTATTTTAGTAAGGTGTTTCCAGTCTGAACTAACTCCACCATTTTGACTATTCATTAAATTTTTTAAAAAGCTCATTATATTATTTTTTATTTACAAGGTTTCCGAATTATAACGCAAAAGAGCATCTCAGTGTTCTGAAAAGTAATTTAAAAGGTATTCTATATTACATTCAGATGAGCGTTTTTAGCTTAAAGCTAGTTTTTATTCGCTCCCCATTTCTTCTGATTATCATCTTCACGTCACGCCCTTCTCGCCCCTGAAGAATTTTAGTGATCCTGGTCATGTTAAGAATTGCCTTACCAAAAATATTGACTTTGGTGATAATGTCTCCAGACATTAAGCCGGCTTTATGAGCTGGAGATCCTTTTATTACATAGATTATTTTATGTTGATTGAGTAAGTTACCTGTAGCAATAATGCCAAGGCCGCTTTTGTCAAACTTAAAACCTTTGTTGTATTTCCTAATTGGTCGGAGATAAAGTTTTTCTTGCGGGTAGTCAATAATGATTTTAAAACGACTCATCAATAGATTACCTAGAATTCCATGTCTGCCAGCAGTAATATCACTATCCTCAATATGTTGTAACTGTTGGAATTGTGTGAGAATATTATCAAAGTAAAAAACACCTAATTCCAATCTATACATGCGGCCAATGTAACCTTTGAGAAAACCTCCCAACCCCATAGCTAGGTTACCATCTATGGTTTCAGAAGGTAAGTTCAGATTGGGGTGAGAATTAGTATGGAGCAAAGATGTAATACCTGCACCAGTATCTAATAATAAAGAGAGCTGAAGGAGCGTGTCTGGATTGACTTTTACGTGACTATGAACATAGACTTTATTTTTACGAACATTGATAGGGATTTGCTGAAACCCCTTTAGTTGCCCTTTTGATAGTTTCTTTTCAGGGTATTGAAAAATCAGGACTCTTCTTTGGTAGTCAATATGTAGAATCAAGTGCTTAAAAAAATTTGCTCCCATGATCCCATGAACTTGAACTCCTGCGAAATCTTCAAATCTGAAATAATCTTCTTTCAAAACCAATAAGTCTGAATTGGCAGCTACCATTTGCCCCATCTTGAAATGATTGCCCCTAGCGAGGTAAGCAGTCAACTCAGTAGAAAGATCTGATCCCATGACTTTGAACTCGCGCTCAAACTCTAGGTTCATAACATCTGCAATTTCTCTCTTATTCAAAATGGTATACTCCGCTCCTGTATCAAATATAAACTTCAGCGACAGAAGTTTATTCATTACGACATTCACAATAATGAAATTGTTGACATACTCAAATGGGACTTCTACTTGCCGTTCACCCTTTTGGGCACTATGTAAGCCTTGTATTTGTCCGTAACTTAAAGAGTTGCCAAGAAGTAGTAGGAATAGTAATATGAAGGTGATCTTATTCATCTAAGGCTAATATAAGAAGATAACCTAACGTAACGATCTTCGAGAGGCTCTAAAGTCTATTTCGATCCAATGTCATAACAATAGATAAAATCAGAATCTATGAATAACTAATGATATAGTTGTACTTATAATAGTATCAAGGTTCTCTTGCAAAGAGATTCTTTTTAATATAGATATAACAATAATATTACGGTTAATGATCCATGGTTCAATCCTTAGAGATTAATGGTAAAATGTTTCATGAAAAACACATTAATATAAATTAATATTTGTTTATGACTTGTTTTCAGTGGCCTATTGGCCTAAAGTGCAGTGTTTATACGCATTTTCTCAAATCGTTTTTTTTCCCTTTCTAAAGACCTAAGTCTCTATATGTTATTCTTTCTTCATATGGTATAGTTCTTGTTTTTTCATATTCTAAGTATGATGAATTAAGCAGGACCCCCTCTGTTTGTTCCCTTAAATAGCTACGATATAATTGGTAGCTAAGTGCCATCATCCGCACTAAAGGGAGGAAGTTCTTTACTGGAATTGTTAATCAAAACCAGTATTCATCATGCCTTTTTTGAACGAACACAACAAGGTGTAATCTCCTATTGATAACATCTAAAAAGTCCTAGTGAAGCAAAAATGTCTACAAAAAACAAACAAGTAGATAAGTTGAAAGATGTTCTGCCATCTGGTGAACATATACCTGCGAGAAAGTACTCTTTCTTTAGCGGGGATTTTAGCTTAGATACAAATCAATTCTTCCGGCAGCTCTTTGCTACTTGCTATTCTAAGTTTTCGGTCTACTCATTAGGCTTTGTTTTCTTTTTCTTTTTCACTAGTTGGTTTTATGAAAAAGAAAATAATCTAAAGGAAAACACATCTTATTATAGTACAACCAATACTGGCTTAGCTAACCTCGCTAAAAGCCCCACACTTTTCAAAAAAAGCAGCAATATTCCAGTTAACGGTACTTCAAAAAAACGAAATAAATCAACACCAGCATTCTCAACCAACTCAAAAGCTACTGCTAATAATAGAGCAGCAGGCCCTGGGAATAATTATCCTTTTGCAGGTGATGACGAAGAAGATCTGGTTTTGGGTGGCTCCACCATTACCACTGGAAATGTTTTATCCAATGACATCGACTTAGATTTTGAGTCAGTATCCATAATTGATTTTGAACAGCCTGTACATGGAACTGTCATCTATAATAATGACGGTACTTTCGACTATAGCTCAACAGGAGCACATGTCGCAGACAGCTTCGATTACTTAATTATTGATACGGGCTCTGACTTGACGCACCACTGGGGACTCAATGGAAATGGTACCGATGGGGTAGGATCTTCAGATGCAACCATAAATGGTACGACAACAGTGTCTGGAGCTTTTGGCACTGCGCTAAGTTTCAATGAAACAATCAGCGATTATGTACAAGTTCCTGACTTTGCTTACAACAATGAATTCACTATTTCCTTTGATTTTAAGATAGATGATAATACTGGATCTTTATTTCAGTACATCTATAGTCATGGTTCTTCAAACAATACCAATAGCATTAATATCTTCTTAAATGAGGCCTCTCATGGAACAGATCCAAACGTTTTACGAACGGTTTTGCGAGACAATGATGATGCACTTAGCAACACCGCTCTAGAGTTTAATATCAGTTCTCTTATCAATGATGGCAATTGGCATAATTACACCTTGGTTGTAAGCTCGGCAAATGCTCAAATATTTATTGACGGAGGTTTTGTATCTGCTTCTAGCACAGTCTACGGAGGTGACAATATAGACCCTGCAGGCGATTTGTATTTAGGTACTAAAGAGGATCTTGATGTCAATCGTCTATTTGGAGGGAGTTTGGACAACGTACAGGTATACGATTGGCCACTAAGTGTTTTTGAAATGTCATCCAAAAGTGGTGAATCCAACAGAGGTACTGTAATACTTGACTTCGACTTTCCAGCAATTTGTGATACAATCGAAACAGCTACCATCAGTTTCGATACTGCAGGAATGAATACCAATTCTGGTTACGTTACGATCTTTGTATTAGCAGATTCAGCGGGTGTCATCACAGATACCAGTTCAACACCACAATTCAACAATGTATCAGCAGGAAAGTATTTAGTGCTAGCATTGGATTATGTAGACGATGCTTCTTTAGCAAATTTTGCAGTTGGAGACTCGATTCAGGAGGCTACGGCAAACTGTCTGGAATGGTCACAAGCTTTAGCTTATAGGATATGTCCAGCAGAGATTTGTAATAACGGAATTGATGATGATGAAGATGGTGATACAGATTGTGATGATTCAGATTGTCCCAATCCTTTAGCAACTGCCACCAGTAGTGGTCCTATCTGTGAAGGGGAGAATCTCCTGCTAGACGAAACAGGCGGCGAAGGAGTCGCCTGGAATTGGAGTGGCCCCAGTGGAGCATCTTCCAATTCCAAAAGTTTTGGTCTCGGCAACGTAGACTCTGGAAACGCTGGAACCTATTCAGTAACAGTAACTGGACCTAACGGATGTACAACTGTATCTACAGTTGTTGTTGTCGTTAATGCAGAACCTACTGCAACTGTTGGCAGCAATAGCCCGATTTGCGACGGAGCAGATTTAAATTTGACAGAAAGCGGAGGAGATGCCGTTAGCTGGTCTTGGTCTGGCCCAAATAGTTTTACTTCTACGGATCAAAACCCAACGATTGTTGGAGCAACATCTGCTGCGGCAGGAACTTATAACATTACAATTACAGACGCTAATAGCTGTACAACGACTTCGAGTACAACAGTTACATTAAACGCAAGTACAACAGCAGACGCAAGCAGTAATTCTGGAATCTGTGTCGGTGATGATATAAACCTTTCGGAAATAGGTGGAGATGCTGTAAGCTGGTCTTGGTCTGGTCCAAATAGTTTTACTTCTACAAATCAAAATCCAACGATATCATCTTCTACTATAGCCGCTGACGGAATATACACAGTGACAGTAACAGATGCAAATACTTGTACGGCTACCGCAACAGTAGATGTGACGGTAAACCCAGCCCCAACCATTCAATCTCAGGTAACTGGAAATCCTTCTTCCTGTGGAGGAAATGATGGAACCATTACAGTCGTAGCAGCAGACGGTACAGGTAATTTTGAATACAATATAGACGGTGGAGTCTGGGGGAGCTCAGGAGCTTTTACAGGATTATCTGCTGCTTCATATATTGTTGGAATTAGAAATGACAATGGTACTTGTGAAATTACGACAGGGAGTATTACGCTGTCTGATCCCTCAAGTCCTACCGCAGAGATAACTTTACCTGCAAGTGCTTGTCAGGGGGTAGCTACTTCTTTTACCGCTACAGATGCTGGTGTAGGAGCGACCTACACATGGGATTTTGGAACGGACGCTACGCCTGCTACAGCAACTGGGATAGGCCCACATAGCGTAACTTACTCTTCGGGTGGCTCTAAAACAATTGGTTTGGATGTTACCTTAGCAGGTTGTACAGCAAGTGATAGTGAAAGCTATACGATATTCGATGCACCTTCAGTTACAATGACACCACCTGATTCTACTATATGTGCAAACTCTTCTAACATTACATTTACGGCTAGTGCAGGATATCCGAATTATAATTGGATGGTCATCGCAGGAGATGCTACTCCGGTCAGCTCTCCTACCCCCAATTCATTGGAAGTAAGCGTAGGGACTACTAACTTCACAATAGGAGTAGTCGTTACTGATGCGAACGGATGTACGAATACAACGCAAACCGCGATTACGTTAAGCCCTGTGCCGACAACAGTGGCGGGTTCTAATAGCCCCGTTTGTGCAGGTGATGATATTGATCTAACAGAAACAGGAGGGGATGCAGTAAGCTGGTCATGGACCGGCCCTAATGGTTTTACCTCATCTGCAAAAGATACTACTATTACAAATGCAACAGCTACTGAGGCGGGGACTTATACAGTCGTTACAACTGATGCCGGAGGATGTACTAATTCAGCAACGGTTAATGTAGTCGTAAATCCTACGCCAACAGCTACAGCGAATAGTAATGCGCCCTTATGTATTGGTGATGATATAAACCTTACGGAAACAGGAGGAGATGGTGTAAGTTGGTCATGGACAGGTCCAGATGGTTTTACTTCAACAAACCAAAACCCCAGTATCCTTTCTGCAACGATTGCCAAAGGCGGCCAGTACAGAGTGACCATTACCGATGCAGCTTCTTGTACTGCAATAGATTCTGTGACGGTAGCTTTAAACACTTTGCCAACAGCTATAGTAAATAGCAATAGCCCTGTCTGTGAAGGAGATAGTTTGAAACTAACTGAAGATGGTGTTAATGGAGTATCCTGGTCATGGGCTGGACCAAATGGGTTTACTTCTACAGAAGAGAATCCAAATATTGAAAACGTTAGCACTTTAGCGGACGGAACATATAATGTGACAGTAACAGGTTCTAATAATTGTACTGCTACCGGAACAATAGCTATAACTATTTTTGCTACTCCAACAATTACTGGAGTAACCCCTACAAACCCATCTGCCTGTGCTGCTTCTGATGGATCTATAACTGTAGCTGCCAACCCAGGTACAGGTTCAGTTGAATATCGAATTAACGGAGGAGCATGGCAAAGTAGTGGTTCCTTTACTGGCTTAAGTAGTGGTTCATATATTATTGAAATACAAAATGACAATGGATTTTGCATCGTTGCCAACGGATCACCGGTCGTCTTGAGTGACCCTGCTAGTCCTACTGCTGATATTAATATGCCTTCTCCAGTTTGTCAAGATGTGGCAACGTCCTTTTTAGCAATTAATGCTGGACCGGGAGCAACATATTCATGGGATTTCGGAACAGATGCTTCTCCTGCTACGGCAACAGGAGCCGGACCACATTCTGTGACTTATAGTTCATCTGGATCAAAGGCTATTAGCTTGGAAGTAACCTCTACAGTAGGTTGTGTTGCAACAGATGCTGAAAGCTATACGGTCTATTCATTACCTAATGTAACATTGACTCTCAATCAAACAGAAGCATGTGTTGATGAGGCCTCATTTACTTTAAGTGGAGGAACACCTACAGGTGGAACATTCAGCGGCCCTGGAGTTAGTGGAGGCAACTTCGATCCAGCAACTGCAGGTGTAGGAGTTCATACTATAACGTACACTTATACTGATCCAAATGGTTGTGTAAATACAGCCACAGACGATATCGAAGTTTATGCCCTTCCAGTAGTTACACTTACATTGACAGATGATGATGCTTGTGTAGATGGCGGTCGATTTGTATTAGGGGGCGGCTCTCCAGGCACAGGTTTATATAGCGGTACAGGCGTAGAAGGAGATGGCTTGACCTTCGATCCAGCAGTTGCAGGTGTAGGAGTTCATACGATTACTTACACGGTTACCGATCCGAATGGATGTGTAAACACAGCGACTGATGACTTAGAAGTTTATGCGTTACCGGTAGTGACTTTATCCTTAACAGATGATGAAGCCTGTGAAGATGATGGAACATTAACATTAGGAGGAGGAAGTCCATCAGGGGCTGGTGGAGTTTTCAGCGGCCCGCATGTAACAGGCCCAACGACCTTCGATGTGGCTGCAGCCGGAGTTGGAATACATACTGTTACCTATACTTACACTGATGCAAATGGTTGTATCAATAGCGCAACTGATGACATAGAAGTATATACTTTACCAACGCCAACATTAGTACTTGGTATTAATGAAGCTTGTGTCAGTGAAACCGTTGTAGCGCTAAGTGGAGGAAGCCCCTCTGGTGGAACCTTTAGCGGAACAGGAGTTTCAGGTAGTAATTTTAATCCAAGTGTAGCCGGAGTTGGAACGCATACCGTCACTTATACTTATACAGATGGTAACGGATGTATAAATACAACAACGGATGATTTTGGAGTAATAGCATTGCCAGTTGTAAGCTTAGTGTTAGGAGATGATATCGCTTGTGAGGATGAAGCTACAGTTACATTGAGCGGAGGAAGCCCCTCTGGAGGAACTTACAGCGGACCTTTCGTAACTGGACCAACTACCTTTGATGTAGCAGGTGCAGGTGCAGGTACCCATACGATTACCTATACTTATACTGATGCCAATGGTTGTACAAACACCGCAACAGATGATATCATTATTTATACATTCCCTTCTGTAGCTTCTGCTGTACCTACGCATCCTGCGACTTGTGGTGTTGATGATGGTACTATTACAATAACGGGAGCAGGTGGAAGTGGAAGTTATGAATATAGAATCAATGGAGGCTCTTGGCAATCTTCAAATGTATTCTCTGGCCTTAGTGCTGGAGATTATGATGTTGATATTAGAAATGATAATGGAACTTGTATCGCTTCTTTTGTTAGTAACCCAGTTGTTGTAAATCAACCTCCGGGAGCTACTATATCTGCTAACGTTGTTGTGATTTCTGATTATAATGGCGAAGATATTAGCTGTAATGGTTTGTCAGATGCGAGCGCTAGAGTGACTGCAATTAATGGTTCGCCTCCTTACTCTTACCTATGGAGTAACGCCCAAACGGGTACTGATTTAGTAAATGTTGCAGCAGGTACTTACTTTGTAACTGTTACAGATAATACCAACTGTGTAACAGTAGCAAGCATAGATATTACAGAACCTGATGAAATAACTGCGGGCGCAATCGTAACAAACGTATCCTGCTTCGGAGGTTCTGATGGTGAAATAGATCTTAATGTATCTGGTGGAGTAAATGCCTTCACCTATGGTTGGGATGATTTATCAACCGAAGCTTTCTATAATTTTGATAATACGACAGACGATCAAACAGGTAACGGTCATGATGATACAGGAATTGAAGGAAGTTCATTTTCCTCTCCTGGAATAGAGCAATATTCAACAGATGCCTTCTTCGGTTCTGCTTCTTTTGACTTTAATGGAAACACAAAAATAAAATATGATGATGGTTCTGATTTCTTAGAATCTGATTTCTCTGAACTTACCATACAAGTCTGGATCAAACCTGACCTTACAGGAGATAAAATTATTTTTGAAGAGGGAGGGCCTCAATATGGTGGAATCGCTCTTGGTATGAGAGATGAATTCTTGAATGGTGCTGTAGCGCAAAGTAACAATGTACAACTTGCAGTTCCTATGGCTATACCTAATGACGGTCAATGGCATCATGTAGGTCTGGTTTATAATAATGGTGACTTGACTTTATTCATTGACGGAGTTATGGGGACTACAACGAATACAGGCATTACGAGTCTAAATCACTCTGCTATTGCCCCTTGGAATAGAGGTGGAATAGGAGGAACATTCAGCACAAATGCTTTTGATGTACCTGGAAACTTATTCTACGAAGGTCTCATGGATAACTTCAGCTACCACAGAGAAGCCTTAACCATAGAAGCTGTTGAAGATTCTTTCGACGACGACGGAGATCGTGAAGGATTGACAGCTGGTGATTACGATGTTTTAATAACAGACTTGAACGGATGTAATATATCAATCACTGTAACTGTAACGGAGCCTCCTGAATTAATATTAGATACCATCCCAACAGAAGTAAGTTGCTTCGGAGGAAGTGATGGTGAACTTGACTTAGTTGTAACTGGAGGAACCACACCATACACCTACAGTTGGTCTAACTCAGCTACAACTCAGGATTTAACGGGTCTATCTCAAGGCGTATATTCCGTTACAGTAACTGATGATAACGGATGTACAAAAACGATTGAATCAACAATAATTCAACCTCCTTTGCTTACGGCAAATGCTGTTGTAAATTCAAGTGGATATGGAGGTCAGGACGTAAGCTGCCCTGGCGCAACTGATGGTTCTGTCAGAGCAGAAGCTAATTTTGGACGACCTCCATATAGCTATCTCTGGGATACTGGTGATAACACTATAGTCGTAAATGGCCTTGGGGCAGGAACATATACAGTAACGGTTACAGACGACAATGGCTGTACAGAAGATGCTTCTGTAACGCTGGTCGATCCAACGCCACTCAATGTAAACGCAACCATAGATATCTTCTACGGAACGGGTAATGTAACCTGCGTAGGAGCTACCGACGGTGGAGCTTCTGCGGCACCTGCAGTTGGAAGTGGAGGAGTTGCTCCTTTTTCATATGACTGGGATAATGGAGACAGTGGTTCCAGCATAACCAATATCGGCGTCGGAACTTATGTAGTTACGATGACTGACCAAAACGGATGTACAGCTACTTCCTCAGTCACCTTAGTTAACCCACCAGCAATAAATCCTAACCTTTCAATTACTTCAGATTATAATGGAGAAGATGTAAGTTGTCCTGGGGCTGCTGATGGTTCTGTTTATACAAATCCAACTGGGGGTGGAGGTGATTACAGGTTTGCATGGCAACATGATTCTGGCTTATCTGATCTGACAGATAGTCTTGTTAATATTGTAGCAGGTACATACCGAGTTACAGTAACTGATGTATACGGTTGTACTGCTGTTGAATCCATAACACTTAATAACCCACCACCAGTAACTGCTTCAATTACAGTAAATAGTTCTTACTCAGGAGTTGAGATAAGTTGTGAAGGAGGTACAGATGGAGATATCACAGCAATACCTTCTGGAGGAGTCGGTAGTTTTGCTTACCAATGGGATAGAGACGGTACAGGGCTTCCAAATACTACAGCTAATATTTCAAATGCAGGAGCGGGAACTTATAATGTTACGGTAACTGATGCGAACGGTTGTACTGCGGTTGCTTCTACTACTTTGACAGAACCACCAC
This sequence comes from Saprospiraceae bacterium, assembly GCA_045105695.1. Classification (GTDB taxonomy): domain Bacteria; phylum Bacteroidota; class Bacteroidia; order Chitinophagales; family Saprospiraceae; genus CALGLS01. The sequence goes on from JBGCDT010000315.1 coordinate 11,622, forward strand.
CACTAGATTTTACATTCCTAACTGCTGCTCCTACAGATTGTGGAAACGCAGATGGGATTATCGTCATCTTCGCAAGCGGAGGTACAGGAGGATATGAATATAGCTTAGACGGAGGACCATGGCAATCTGCGCCAAACTTCATTGGCTTACCTCCAGGTACTTACAATGCGAGAGTAAGAAATACTTTTGGTACTTGTGTAGCGGGACCAACGGCAATAACCGTAGAGGTTGCAGAAGCTCCAATTATCAGTGGTGTTACCATCATCCACCCAACAACGAATGTAAGTACAGATGGTGCCATAAAAGTAGTTGCCAATGGTACACTAGCTATCGAAAGAAGAATCGTAGGAGTTACGGGTTGGCAAACAGGAGAGGTCTTTAGTAATCTACCCGTTGGAACTTATACTATTGAGGTAAGATATATCGGTCAGAATTGTATCACCACACAAACGGTAACACTTACTGCTGGAGCAGGAGTCGAAAGTACGGGTTCTGCACTTTCTTTCTGTTCGGGTGATGTTTCTGCTACTCAGTTTGTGGAAACCTATTATATACCTGGTCCAGAGAGTCAGATGTTAGATGGATTTGAAAGTATTTTTAACACTACAGATTGCTTTGCTACTCCATCAGCTCCAGTAAATCCTATTACAACTTATATATCTATAGGTGTTGTAGAAAGTGGAACTATTATTCACTATGATCACTGGGAGGATGGCTATGAGCCAAATCTCACATTTCCACTACCTACCACTTCTACAGAAATTTGGGGAGATAACGATCCAACAAATGGTATTCCTCCAGGCTATGCAGTGGATTATTTGACAGCTGCGGATATTATCGTTTTGTCAAATGAAGTAGATGTGGTTGTACAAGGAAGTGGATCTCCTGCGACCTTGTATGATGGTAGAGATATCATTGGTTCCCGAGGAAACCTTGCTGTCACTCGACTGGCTTGGGCTGATGGTTCTAAAACTCTATTGGCAGGTGCATTAGAAGTTTACCCTCAAGAATCATGGGGGACCGATTATACGATCCCGGTAGGAGTGAATGCTGATGTTAATGGGATGTTCAGTTACACTGGTGCTGTTGTTATGGCTAGAGAAGATGGAACTACAGTGAATTATGTAGATAATGGAGTTGCCTCAACGACTACACTTAATAAAGGAGAAAGTCTGCATATAGATGGAAACATCAATGCAGGTGATGATGTAACAGCTAGTGCTCCTGTTCAGGTTCACTTACTCACAGGTTCTATCTGTTCTACCTTCTCTTCGAGATTCTTTACTTTGAAACCTACAGAACAATGGTCAGCAGATTATTATAATCCAGTAGCTACTTTGAATGATGGAAGTGGAACCTCAACGTCGGGCGTAAACCGACCGACATTTGTTCACCTCTTTAATCCAAATGCTAGTGCAATCACTGTTTCGTGGGAAACCAATGCGGGCACACAAACAAACATAATTGTTCCAGCCAATGGAACTGCTGTACAAAGCATTCCTGACGGAACTGGAACACACTTTTTCACTCCAGATGATCGACCGTTCTATGCAATTGCAACTGTGGATTCGGACGGGGGAGTAAATACAGCTAATGATTGGGGATATGCACTCTTACCAGGTAATCAACTGAGTCCCCAAATCACTATGGTTGGTTTTGCACCAGGAGCCAATCCAGAGGATCTGGAAAAGTGTTGTGATAGCGTTTTTCCTACGATATTTAGTGCTGACAGTGAGGATGTTACTAGCGGGGAGGTTGCTTCAAATGCAGTAGATGGCGATGTTAATACAATTTGGCAAACTCAATATAATGGAGGCACACCTCCATATCCTCATAGCATTGAATTTGACTTAGGTTTGGTAAATACTTTCACAGGTTTTAGATACACACCTCGACAGGATGGACCATCTACTGGTACCATTGCAGGCTATGAATTACATTTTTGGAATGGGGCCGGTTATACATTGATTGCATCTGGTACATGGGCAAATAATACAGATATTAAATCAATATCTTTTACACCGGTTACAGCTCGTTATGTACGCTTGACCGCACTTTCTGAAATCAATGGAGGTGCTACTGCAAGTGCTGCTGAATTAGCAGTTTTACGACCTGAGAACTCTGCTCCAATCTGGATCACAGCCGACTATCCTCCGGGGAGTTCTTCTTCTGGTAATATTACAATTTGTGTAGATCACGACGGAGATGGAGGTACTATTTTCGATGCAAATGGTATTGGTTATGATGAGTCAATTATTCTTGCAGAATTAGGTAACGCAAAAGTTTATGATCCGGATGATAATGATCAAACGGGT
>JBGCDT010000316.1:0-6113 GCA_045105695.1 Saprospiraceae bacterium
CGTCGTTTTCAAATACTGCGACGACAACGGAATACCATTGTTAGATTTGAAGGACATGAAGAAAGCACTTCAGTATTTATCTAACGAAGGCAAAGAAGAAGTAGAGGCAGACTATGGTCGTTTGTCCACTGCATCCGTTGGGGCTATCATGCGAAGAATCGTAGAGTTGGAACAGCAGGGAGCGGAGCAATTCTTTGGAGAGCGTTCTTTTGACGTAGAGGATTTGAAACGCGTGGATGAGAACGGAAAAGGAGTTGTTTCCATCTTGCGATTGACAGACATTCAGGATAGACCTAAGTTATTTTCCACCTTCATGTTGCAAATGCTCGCGGAAGTTTATGCCACTTTCCCAGAGCAGGGAGATGCTGAAAAACCAGAGCTTGTAATTTTCATAGACGAAGCTCACCTGGTTTTTGATTCTGCTTCCAAAGCCTTGCTGAGTCAGATAGAATCCATTGTAAAATTGATTCGATCAAAAGGAGTCGGTTTGTTTTTCGTTACCCAAAATCCAACAGACGTTCCAGATGATGTTCTCGGTCAACTCGGTATGAAAATCCAACATTCCCTCCGTGCCTTCACCGCAAAGGATCGAAAGGCCATCAAACTAACCGCTCAGAATTATCCAATCACAGAATACTACGACACTGAAGAAGTACTTACAAGTATGGGAATCGGAGAGGCGTTGATTACGGTTCTAAACGAAAAAGGAATTCCTACGCCACTCGCACATACGCTGCTACGCGCGCCACAATCTCGGATGGATGTTTTGAAACCTAAAGAAATCAAAACCATCATTTCCAATTCTGCTCTAATTCACAAATACGACGAAGACATAGATCGGGAATCCGCTTATGAAATTCTAGGTGGTAAAATTGAAGAAGCACAGGAGCGGGAGGAAGAAGAAAAAAAGAAGAAGAAAACGACTACGCGAAAAAGAAAGGAAAAGAGTACGCTTGAAAAAGTAGTGAATAGTACGACGACGCGTCAGATCGGTCGAACGATAGCGCGGGAGCTGACCAGGGGGCTGCTTGGGGTGTTGGGGATTAAGACGACTTCGCGGCGGAAGAAGAAGAGTACGGGGTGGTGGTAGTATGGGGAGTTGAGTTTACCACAATGGTCACGAAGTAGCACTAAGTTTTATTTTGATTCGAGAGTTATAAAGCTGAAGTGAGAATGTCTAAATGTTAAGCACAAGCAAAAATAAATAAGATATTGAAAAAACATTCAGAAGGTATTAAATGGCTAACAATTGGGGTTTTATTTCTAGTGATTTCTAGTTGTGAAATATACCAATCAAAGGTACCAATTACAAACTCGAATGACTCCATAATAAATAAAGATTTGACAGGTAGATGGATTGGATTGAGTCAAGATGAATTCCAACACTATCCACAAATTGAGATAATGCTTCAAAGCTTTAATGAAAAAGAATATATTGGACAGCTAACACATTATAATGATAAAGGTCGAAATATTAGTTCGACTGAACTCTATAAGGTATTTAATACAATAATTGAATCTGATGAGTACTTGAATATAAAACCAATTGGTACTAATGATCAAAATTTTATCTTTTATAAAATTGAGAAGGATTTTAAAGATAGTATTCACATCAGATATTTGACAGATTCACTGAAATTGAAATTTGAAACTTCAAATGAATTCAAAGACTATCTAGTTAAGGAAGAATTAAAATTTGAAACTGAGTTTTTAAGTCCACCAATTCCTTTTTACAGATGGAGAACTCTTACGTGGGACCACATTAATAAGATAAATAGAACCGACCAATTTGATAAATTCTATATTCTAGGGAAAATTAAAGAAGACTATTTTAAATCGGCTCCAGATAGCGAGTTAGAAGAATTAGTTATAGGCAAAGAAGAAATTAATATTGATACTATTCAGAGCTATTTTAATAATATACAACTAGCGGATAATCGGTTAGCATTTTGGAAAGTTCCAATGTATGGGTTGATTAAGTTGAAATCTGGAAACTTCGTGAAAATAAAATATGACTTACGTGGTCCGATAATCAGAGATTTAACAAATAATATAAAGTATCTAAATAGAAATGAAGACAATCTGAGTTTTAAATAAAAAATCCTAATGACAACACTTATACCTGGTAATATTTTCATTGGTCGCATTGAGGGAGCACATCCAAAATGTCCCATAGGGACAATCTGTCTATAGCACCCATGCAATGGTGCGTCAACGCGTTCCGTAGGAACAGCCTTTCGGCAATCATACATTAATATACACGTATCACATTATACAAGGCTGTTCCTACGGAACGCTATTTCCTTCTTACGTATATTTTCTATAGACAGATTGTTCCCAGCGGAATATGGAAATGGTCAAGGCTGTTTAGTTTGTCAGAGTGATCGTCAAAGTCATTGTCATCAAAACAATCTGAATATTTTTCTAAAAAAAATGAACCCCTCCACTCCCCACGTGTACTTATACCAAACAACATCATTTTCAGTCAACGAAAAAAGTACACATGCAACTCAGAAAAATCACATCACTATTACTCCTCTGCTGCTTTATCTCAGCAAGTCTATTTGCTCAGAAGTCTCAGGAACCTCAGGAAATCCTTGGTGTTGCCAGAGAAAACAAATCAGCGGCTTACTACCAAGAACAATCCAAATTATGGCAAAAAGAAACGGTTAAAGACTCGAAATACAGCTATGCTTATTGGCAATGGTATAAGGCGGAACGATCTTACTTGATAAGGACTAGTAAGAAAAACTGGCCGAACAACCGAAATGAGGTTTATAAAAAACTAAGTCCAATAGTTGCAAAAGCAAAGAAGAATGTAGGACAGTCTTTTGAGTATCATTTTATGGAACACACCAATACCATAACCGAAGGATTTGCTGCAACTGAGTTTTTGAAAAAAGCTTATGAAATTGATCCTTCAAGAGTGGAGAGCTATGACAGTATGTTGATTCATTACATAACAACTTTCGATAAAAAAGGAGCAAAAGAAATCGCTCAGAAGATGCTGGAGGCAAATTTTTTCTCTAATGCTAATCTGATGTGGAATTATAATTCGCTTCAAACAGCAGAACAGAACGGCGTTTTTATTTCTCAGGGAGACATGGACGGTTTGCCACGTTGGGCTTTGCAATATGCGGAAGGAATTCGCCCCGATGTAACTGTAATCAGCAAATGGTTGTTGGGTGGGGAGAGTTACAGAAATGATCTTTTCAAAAAAATAAATATTCCTGCCTTTAAAAAGACTAGAGCGGATTTCGATAACAATCAAACAAAGTACGTAGATGCAATGGTTGTTCACATCATGAAGAATTATAAATACAAAACGTACATCGGTTGCGGGACACCCGTTTCGTTTTTTGAAAAACAAGAGATCGAAGACGACGTATACCTGGTTGGATTAGCCTTTGTATATTCTAAAAAAGGAATTAATAACATTGCTCTTACAAAAGAAAACTTTGAACAGAAATATGATTTAGAATATCTTTTTAATAATTTTCAAAAACATGAAGAAGACCAAATGGTCAAAACCTGGATGAACATTACTTACATCCCTGGACTCATGAAAATGAAGGAACATTACGAAGGTCTGAATGAATCAGGCAAAGCAAATTACTACAGCACATTGATAGAGCAAATTGCAGAAGACAGCGGCAGAAGAGATGAAATCATGGGCTGGTATTGAACCGAACCGAAATGACGATTGCACAAATGACAGACGAAGAATTACTAAGATCCTATCTCCGAAAGAGAGATAAGGAGGCTTACGGCCAATTGTATCAAAGACACTTCCCAGCTTTGAGTAAATACATCGCTTGGCAGGTACATGACCTGGAGCGGGGAAAGGATTTAGCGCAGAATATTTTTCTGAAATTATATCAAAACCCAAACAGCTTCGATACCTCGCGAAATTTCAAAGTATGGTTATACACCGTCGCTAAAAACCGATGGAAAAACGAACTGAGAAATGAGGCCATCCGTAGCAAACATAAAGCTTTGGTTCCGATAGAAACAACAACTTTCATCCCAGAAGAAAAAGCAAAAGATGAACGTTTGCAAAATTTGAATAAAGCGCTAGAAGCACTTTCTGAAAACCATAAAGAGGTTTTTGTTCTAAAGTACACAAATGGACTGACTGTCAATGAAATAGCTGAGATATGTGACTGTAGTTCAGGAACCGTGAAGTCCCGTTTGTTTTATGCTATGAAACAGTTGAAAGACCAACTAAAAGTAACTCAAACTAACTCCTAAGTAATTATGAAAAACATAGAAAATATACCAGAAGAGCTCTTCGATTTGTTCGCTCAGAAATCTTTTGATCAGCTGACTGCTGTGGAGAAATTAGTGGTTGAAGATCATATGAATTCTGCGGAGTATGAAGAGTACCGAAAGTTGGTTTCTGATTTTCAAGACATTGATAATTCCATAAAAGTGGAGCCTTCTGAAAAACGTTTTACGAGAACGAGCGAGTCTGCTATCCGTAAGTTATTGACTTATCGAATTCCGGTTTACCAAGCCGCGGCAGTTTTGTTATTGGCTGGTTTTTTCACCTTCGGTTACTTCGGAACGGATCGCTTGGACCGAGCTGGTGGTCAAAGTTTTGACTCAGTAGGTACAAGTACGGAAACGATTCGTAAGATCAAAGAAAAGGTAATCAACAAACCCAGAACTAAAACGGATGATGCTATGAATGTAGCGATGGACACGATTGGGAAGTCGCTTTCTGAGGATGATTATCCGAGGGAGTTGATCTTCAATCTATAAGCTTCTGATTTTTTATTAGAAATTAAAATTTAAAAATATGCGAACGGCAACCAAGATAAAAGCCGCATGGAAAGTCATCCATGCCGGCCTGGACACTCGTAGGCCATTGTTAGCTCAAATGGTTATTACCAAAAGATGCAACCTCTCTTGTGGCTATTGTTTTGAATATGACAAAGTATCCAAGCCAGTGCCACTGCAAGTTCTGAAAAGTAGAGTCGACGAGCTAAAAAGATTACGTGTAGTCTTTGTTACGCTGAATGGGGGAGAGCCACTTTTACATCCCGAAATTGTAACACTCACAAAATACATCCAAGAAAACGGAATGATTCCAATGATTAATTCTAACGGTTGGTTGCTAAAACCTGAATTGATCAATCAGCTGAACAAAGCTGGCCTTTTTGGAATACAGATCAGTTGTGACGGATTAGAAGACAATGAAATTACCCGCAAGAGCATGCGCAGGTTACGACCGAAATTGGAGATGCTTAAAGAACACGCAGACTTTAAAGTTCGCATCAATTGTGTACTAGGAGCAGGTAACCCGCAGGACGTGGTTGACGTTGCTAAGATAGTGATGAGCTATGATTTTGATTTTCAATGTTCGCTGGTGAGAGATGCCGAGGGAAGTGCATTGTTGTTGGATTTGGAAACTCAGAAGGCTTATTTGGAAATCCGAAAACTAAAAGGACGTTTACCAAAAGCGCTGCATGATTCTTTTCAGTTGCCTCTGGTAAAAGGACAGAGCATTGATTGGAAATGTCGTTCTGGGGCGCGATACTTTCACTTGGATGCAGAAGGAATGGTTCATTACTGTCAACCCAGAACTGGAGCGCCAAATAAGCGAATTGAAGATTATACGGTAGAAGACATTTTGGAAAGTTTCTATAAAGAAAAGTCCTGTTCCAAAAGGTGCCCTCATGCTTATGCGCACATTGGCAGTCGAATGGATAAATATCGCAGGCAAGCATAAATACTTTAAATCCTCCTGATTACTTAATTTTTTAAAATCAGACAATTATGAAAATATCAATCATTATTCCCGCATACAACGAAGCAGAACGCATTGTTCCAACATTAGAATCCATTTATAATTATGTTTCTAACAAAATGTACACGTACGAGCTAATCGTAGTAGATGATGGCTCCACAGACAACACTATTGAAAAAGTAAAAGGTCTTAGAAAGCAGATTCCCAATTTGATAATCCTACCTCTCATTCAAAATCAAGGCAAAGGCGCTGCCGTTCGTAGAGGGATGTTGGCAGCAAAAGGAGAACTCAGAATCTTTACTGATGCAGATGGATCTACGCCAATTGAGGAGTTGGATAAATTGCTAGAACCGATTCTAAG
>JBGCDT010000317.1:0-5778 GCA_045105695.1 Saprospiraceae bacterium
ATTTTATCCGAAAGATTTTCTTTATGACCTGTTTCTTTCTTTAATAACAAGGCACTTATGGCAGGCACATAGGTCAAAGACAGTATAAAAGCACCTAGAATTGCAAAGGCGACGGTTTGAGCCATCGGTTTAAACATCTTACCTTCTATACCTACTAAGGCCAAAATGGGAAGATAAACGATCAGTATAATAATCTCTCCAAAGGCGGCACTGCTCCTAATTTTTGAAGCCGCTTGATATACCTCTTCATCCATTTCTTCAGCACTGAGTTTCTTTTTCTTCTTTTGAGTTTGAAGGCGATGAACGATAGACTCAACAATGATTACCGCACCATCTACAATCAAACCAAAATCTATGGCTCCAAGGCTCATCAAGTTTCCGCTGACCCCAAAAAGGTACATCATGCATACCGCAAAAAGTAAAGCCAAAGGAATGACCGTGGCTACAATCAGACCAGCACGCCAATTTCCGATCAATAAAACCAAGATAAATATGACGATTAGAGCTCCTTCAATCAGATTGGTTCGAACCGTTGAAATAGCACGATCTACAAGTTTAGTTCGATCCAAATAAGCTTGAACTTTCACCCCTTCAGGAAGAGATTTTTTCACTTGTTCCATCTTATCCTTCACTAAGGAAACGATCTCCGCGCTGTTTTCTCCCTTGAGCATCATCACCATGCCACTTACTACTTCCCCTTCACCATCTTTGGTCGCTGCACCGTATCGAATAGCGCTTCCAAACTGCACGGCAGCTATATCTCTTACCAAAACTGGGATATCATTTTGTATTTTGACCACAATATTCCTTACATCTTCTAACGAGCTGATCATCCCCACGCTTCTTATAAAATAGGCATTAGGCTTTTTATCGATGTAAGCTCCCCCGGTATTCTCATTGTTATTTTCTAGTGCTTCAAAAACTTCCGTCATCGTAACACCCATACTTTTCATCTTGAAAGGATTGACGGCAACTTCATATTCTTTAAGTATTCCACCTAAAGTATTGACCTCTGCCACACCTTTAGTTCCGAGCAATTGCGGAGCAATAATCCAATCTTGAAAAGAACGAAGATCCATGATATCATGCACCTCTTCATACCCTGCATCGGCAGATACCGTATACTGATAAATCTCACCTAAACCTGTACTGATAGGTGCTAATTCTGGTGTTCCATAGCCCGCTGGGATTTCATCTTCTGCTTGCTTCAGACGTTCTGTAATTTGAGCACGAGCCCAATACAGATCTACTTCTTCTTCAAAAACTACGGTGACTACACTGAGACCAAAGCGACTGATAGAGCGCAATTCAACTATCTGAGCGATGGGTTTAACCGCCAACTCAATGGGATAAGTAATGTACAATTCAATATCCTGTGTCGATAGATTAGGAGATGTGGTAATGATCTGTACTTGATTATTGGTAATATCTGGTAGCGCATCGATAGGCAATTTCCCTAGAGAATACCAACCTGAAGCTATTAAAGCTAACGTAAGAATACCAATAACTAGTTTATTCTTAATAGAATAAGAAATGATTTTATCAAACATGTAAAAACGAAAAATGTGTAAATGAAATCCCTCATGACAAGGCATACTGATCCATAAAAAATCTACACAAGTGCTGGCGGATGCCAAATACCTCCAAGAAATTGGTATCTATATTCAAAACACAATATCGCATTTTGTTCTAGATTAATTTCATCATAAGAAGCAACTTGTTCAGTTGCAGGAGGCAGGTCCGGTCCGACAATAGAACCGTGATTGGGACAAAAAGGACTGCAAGGTCCATCCTCATCATGGACAGGGTTCTGATCGTGATCGTGATGATGTTCTTCATCAAATACCGTCACGCAATCATGTCCGTCATAACAAGGAGCGATAGATAAAGCTACCACCATTAAAGTCCATATGAGAAATAAAAATTTCACCTTTCAAATATACAGTTTTATTTCTGGAGTATTTTCTTTATTAAAAATCTCGATAAAAAGAAAGAGGATTACAAGTGATACCGAAAGAAATGAAATGATCCAATTGTTTTTCAAATTCACTGTTTTCATAACGAACGGTATAAGAAGCTTTCCAGCGAAAATCTTTCCATTTGGAAATAGATTTTTCAAAAGAAACTTTATTAAAAAGTAGCGTGCTTTTTAAACCTTGGGCAATGTAATTGTTTTCTATTTTAAATGGACTTTTGTAAGAAGTGAAGATATCTCCGCCATAATTATCACCGTCTCTATCCCTTCCGTAAATCGCCCAAATAAATTCATTTCTCAATTCCCAATCCTTTTTCCTGTAGACTATATGGTTGTTCCACTCTATGAAATTGGCTCCCAAGGGATGTGCTAAACTTTGATTTTCATGACCGTAATTTTGAAGGACTGATCCGTGGGTATAAGTAAAAGGCCTAACGTAATTGATTTCCGTTTGGAAATCTAGATTTTCAGTAATAATATCGAAGGTTTTCCATCCCAATTGCACTCCAAATTTATTTGCCCACCATCCGGATCGATCCACCAGTTTATCAAATAAAAATTCATCTAAGAGAAGCTGTGTATAGATCTGATTCCTATTGTTTGGATTGAAACGCGCGCTAAGTCCAACAATCTCATTATCCGCTGAACCTAGATTAAATTCTATAGGTCTAAAGAAAATCACTGGATTCAGGTAATTGAGATCTAAACCTCTATTGGATAATTTATCTTCGGCTTGCCAAACCACCATTTCATATAATGTGATGTTCCATTTCTTATGAAAATTCCAACTCAAGGCATGTAATGCCACAAACTTCTTATTGAAGTCACCAAGCGCTTCTCCTCTTGAAAAATCTCGCATTTGCGCCCATATATTGATGTAGCGAATTTTCCAAATATCTGTGTTTATTTTAAAATATGGATAAGGAGCGGCATTGTGACTGAGAATTAAAGATCGGTAGCCATCGCCCCAAAAATGTCGATCTCTACCCAACTCAAAACTAAAATACTTTTTAGCGGTATAGCCTATTTTCCCTGTGGCATATAAACCATAAGAATCGAGACCGTTGGCAGATTTAGAATAACCCAAACCTGGCAAAATACCTAAGGAATCTTGTCTTCGAGTTTGAAAAGCTGGACTTTCCATTCCGTATCCCGCAACAACGCCTTCGAAATTCCACTTTTGTCCATCCGTATATTGCCAGCGAACTCCAGCCATTCCACCGTAGACTGGTTTTGTGGTATCAGAAACTTGAAAACCGCTTTCCAGATCGATTACTGGATTCCAATTGAACGTCCACTTCGACACTTCAGGAAGGCTATCAACCTCAGTTAAATATTTTTTATCCAAGCCTTGAACTGCGGGCTGCAGGTGACCGTGAAAAGGGACTTTTTTTTTTATATCTATTTTCTCTTTTGCATCAAGCGCTCTCAAACGAAAGCCGCTTTCTTGGGCAATTAAATTATTGGAAAACCAACCAGCACATAAGAGGATAAGAACAATTCTCAAGGTCACTTTTTAGATTTAAAAAAGAACACCGACTGAGCAATGGCATAGGCTGTACATCCGACAATCAAAAAGGCGATATTGGGACTTCTCGAGGGCATAATAGTCGTCAGTAAGATGACAAAAATGGCGTAGATATAGAGTATAAAAACTGTTTTTTTATGACTAAAACCGAAGCTCAATAGCTTGTGATGGATGTGATTTTTATCCGCGGAAAAAGGGGATTTACCCTTGAGGATTCTGATGACAAAAACGCGCAGAGTATCGATCAATGGATAACATAATATAGCCATTGCCAATACAGGTTTAGAGACACCTGTCAGTCTCTCCGGAAGAAAGCGCGTATCGAATTCAATCATTCTAACCGCCATTACATAGAGTACCAATCCGATGATTAAAGAGCCTGAATCTCCCATGAAGATCTTCGCTGGACTGAAATTAAAAACTAAAAAACCAGTTAATGCACCTGCAAGCGCTAAAGCCAACACTGTGGCCGGAGTATCTTTAGTAAGAAAAAACCAACATGCAAAGGCAAGGGCAGCAATGGCTCCAACACCTGCCGCTAATCCATCTACTCCATCAATCAAATTGATTGCATTTACGATCACAATGTAGGAGAAAATAGATAAAATAATACTGGCTGATTCAGGTATTGTTTCTAGATTAAATAATCCTTGAAAATTCGAAATTCGTATGTCTGCAACTACTACTAAGATAATAGCTACGACGATATGAATGAATAATTTCTTTGAGGGGCTCATGCCTATGATATCATCTTTAACTCCCATAAAAAAGAGGATGAACATGCAGGCTACGAGGTACTTAAACTCTTCTAGCGCGCTCCAAACGGAATAATTCGAACTAAAATCGAGTACATTAGGAGAGGGAAACCACAGGGCGTAAGAGATGATGGTTCCAGCAAAAATCATGATCCCACCGATAGTGGGCACACTTCTGTGGTGAATCTTACGGTCTTCCGTAGGATCGTCCACCAAATGCTTGATTTTTGCCACTTTAATTAATACAGGGGTAGATATTAATACAATACCAAAGGCTGTTAAAAAACCAAGGAATAATTCAATCACGATACGTTATTTTGGTTAGCAAAGGTAAGGAAATTAAAACAGTAACATACTATCGAATGAGAACTACATGACCTAGAATCCTTTCGGTATTCTCGTGATCCAACTCTTGGTAATCTAAAATATAATTGTACATGCCTACGGGCTGGATTTCGTTTTTATACATTCCACTCCAAACGTCATCTGAATGGAAAGATTCAAATAAAATTTGACCCATCCTATTGAATATTCTAAGATGAAAAGATTCGAATGTACATTCAGTATACACTTTAAAATTTTCATTAAGTCCATCTTCATTGCGGCTAAAAGCGGTTGGTATAAAAATCTCGCAATCACATTCAACTTCATTTATATTAATACTCTGTAAAATCGTCCCACAGGGATTGCTTACTTCCACTTCAATTAGTCCTCCTTCAGAAACTAAAATACTTGGATCTATAGAACCTGTGCTCCATTCATAAGTACTTGCTGGAGAACTAACATTTAAAATGAGGGTGTCGTTCATACAGATGATGCTGTCTGATGGTAAAAAAGTCAATGGAAAATCCCTAAATTGAATGGTTACTTCATCGACTGTGCTGCATCCATTAAGGTCAAGAACAACCGAATAGGTTCCTTCTTCAGTCACCAAAATAGTTGCCTCATCACTGCCATCATTCCACTCATAAGTAGCATCTTCTAATCCCACATTCAAGAAAACCGAATCACCTAAACATGCTAAAATATCTTCTCCTAACTCTAGAAATGGGACTGGTTCGACATCAACCATTACTTCATCACTAATCACGCAATTTTCAGATAAAGTTATGGTAAGTTCATAGATACCTGAAGTGGTAACTAAAAATTCATCATCTGTTGAGCCATCTTGCCAGACGTATGAATCTGCCACAAAATCAGTTCCTAAAATTAATCCTTCGCCCGCACAAATAACGGAATCAGGACCCAAGGTGAAATCATCAAAATTAGCAAGTAAAACCTCGATGGTATCTGACAATACGCATGAACCTAAAGTATAATTTAACCAATAAGTTCCTGGATCAGAAATGATAAAGTCTCCTTCCGTTTGACCCGTATTCCACTCGAAAGCATCAACTATTGGTTCTTCAACGACGAAATCACTTCCATCACAAATGGCTATATCCTCACCCAGTATAGAACCTTCAGCAGGCATAATCTCTAGCATATCTACAAAAAGATATTGATAACATGCTACGTCT
>JBGCDT010000318.1:0-9161 GCA_045105695.1 Saprospiraceae bacterium
AGAATAAAAAAGACTTTAGGCAACTAAGTATGATTTTGAAAATGGCAATGCTAGTTGGATTACTTTGGCTGGCTGTTGGCTTTTAAAATTGATTGCATATACTCTGTATTCGGCATCAAAAACAAATTGAGTTCAAGCAAAAGTCGTTTTCAACTACAACAATCACGGATTTGGCTAATTTGTTCACTTCAATAGTTCTCATCTTTGTGCTATTATTACTTTAATTAAAACATGAATTATGAATTTATCAGAAAAAATAGCAGTTGTAACAGGTTCTAATACAGGCATAGGATATGAAACTGCATTGGATTTATATCAAAAAGGAGCAAAAGTTTATGTCGCTTGTCGTAATGAAGAAAAGGCGCAAAATGCTATAAAAAGAATGAAAGCTCAAGAGGGAACTGGAGAGCTTGTTTATGGTCATTTAGATTTGTCAAGTCTAAGCTCTGTAAAAGAATTTTCTAATAAAATATTAGAAACAGAATCAAGGCTTGATTTCCTGATCAACAACGCAGGAGTTATGATTCCACCAGCATCCAAAACGAAAGATGGTTTTGAGATACAGTTCGGAGTGAACTTCGTTGGTCATTTTGCCTTGACTGGCCATTTATTTAATTTATTGGATGTTACAAAAGGTTCAAGAGTGGTTACGCTAAGCAGTATTGCACATAGAGGCGCAAGTATTGATTTTGAAAATTTCCAATTACAAAAGGAATATAATAATTGGAGAGAATACGGGCAAAGTAAATTAGCGGATATAATTTTTGCACTTGAGTTTGATAAAAGACTTAAGAGCAATAATTCTCAAGTCATTTCTCTAGCGGCACATCCTGGTTTTAGCAAGACAGATTTACAAAAAAACATGGATAGGGATATGCTTGCGTCTCTCGATTTAATGACTGCCAAAGATGGAGCGCAACCAACCTTAGCAGCTTGCTTGCGTCCAGATGCGGAAGGAGGACAATACTGGGGACCTGATGGGCCTAACGAACAAAAAGGCAAACCAGCTTTAGCAAAGATTGATGAAGCTGCTTTGGACCAAAAACTAAATGCCAAACTATGGGATTGGGCAAAGGAAACTACTGGTGCAGATTTTCCTTTCTAATCTTGAAATAATATAAATCTAAACCCAAAAATATGTATACAAAGAAAGTTTATAAATTAAAAGACATGTTGATGTGGACTCGTTTTGAGACTTACTTCTTTACGATGTTTGTTAGCGTAATTGTCGGACTATATTATTTCTTTCATTTAGAATGGCTAGAAATCCCTTGGACGCCATTAGCTTTAATTGGAACAGCCGTTGCCTTTGTGATTGGATTTCAAAATAATTCTGCCTACGGAAGAATCTGGGAAGCTCGCAAAATATGGGGTGGAATAGTCAATACCTCAAGAACCTTTGGAATGTTTGTTCAAGCTATGGTGACCAATGAAAATGTTGCCGAAGCAATTTCGAATAAAAAGTTTAATAAGGAAATTAAAACACTAACCTATCGACATATCGCATGGATGACAGCACTAAGGTATTCGATGAGGGCTTCCAAACCTTGGGAAACCGTCATGACCGAAAAGGCAAATAGAAAATGGGCCAAAATGATAAGCCCTCCAGAATCAAAATCCAAAGTGCTTGATGCTATGAAACCATACCTTTCTGATGCAGATGTAAGATATGTCATGAGTAAAAACAACAAACAAACTGCTCTGTTATATTTACAATCTCATCATTTAAAAAAGCTAAAAGAAGAAGGAGTTCTTTGGGAGTTTTCATTCTTAGAACTTGAAGCTGTGCTAAAAGATTTATTCACTTTACAAGGTCAGTCAGAGCGAATAAAAAACTTCCCATACCCCAGACAATTTGCCACGTTGAACCATTATTTTATGTGGATTTTTATATTGCTACTCCCTTTGGCAGTAGTTCCTCAATTTGCAGAAATAGGTACTGAGATAGCTCAGACTCATTCAACCATCGGCGAATTGTTCATATGGTTTTCTATACCATTTTATGTAATTGTTGCTTGGGTTTTCCATACTATGGAAAAAATAGGAAGAACGGGTGAAAATCCTTTTGAAGGTTCTGCTAATGATGTACCTATATCAACAATCGCAAGGGGAATTGAAATTGATTTGAGACAGAATTTAGGAGAAACACCTGAGGAGATACCTAACCAATTCCCTGTAATTTATGATATCCAAATGTAAGAACTCAGAAAAACCTTCTTCAAGTAAATCATAGAAAATGTCACGACCTATAAGACTCAAAACCATAAATGACCTTCATCGTTTTAATAATATATCTTCGCCAGAGCACCCCTTAATTAGCCTGATAGATTACAGCAAAATAAATCCAACACCTGAAGGTAATGAGCTAAAATGGGTACAAGAGTTTTATACAATTTCTATAAAAAAGAATGTAGCTGGGAAATATCGTTATGGTCAGGAGTCCTATGATTTTGACGAAGGGTTAATGACTTTTTTTTCTCCAGAGCAAGTCATTTCCGTACAGTTGATAGAGGAGGATTTACTTAAGAGTCCGTCAGGATGGATTTTAGCGATCCACCCTGATTTTTTATTTGGAACTGCCTTGGCAGCTAACATTAAAAAATATCAATTTCTGAACTATTCCGTAAGAGAAGCGCTGTTCTTATCTGAAAAAGAGGAGCGCATCATAAATGAAATATTGCAAAACATAAAAACGGAATATCAAGGTAATCTTGACCAGTTCAGCCAACAAATAATTAAAAGCCAGTTGGAGTTATTGCTCAACTATGCGGAGCGGTTTTATCAACGTCAATTTTTAACAAGAAAGGTTTCCAATCACCAAATACTAGATAAATTAGAGGAACTTTTAGAAAGTTATTTCAATGGTGATGGACTGGTGGATAAAGGCTTACCCACCGTTCAAAACATTGCTGGAAATCTCAACCTTACCCCTGACTATCTAAGTAGCATGCTAAAGAGTTTAACAGGCCAAACGACTCAACAACACATTCATCATAAACTAATAGAAAAAGCAAAAGTAAAATTATCGACTACTAATTTATCCATAAGTGAGGTTGCTTATGAACTAGGATTTGAACACGCACAATCGTTTAGTAAGTTATTTAAGAATAAAACCAAACAAACACCTAAAGAATTTCGAACTTCATTTAATTGAAAAAGAAAAAACGATTACACAAAGAAGATTAAGCCCTATGCAAGACATACGCTTTTAATTACAGTTTTATAATCACAGAACTAAAGAACGAAATAATAATAGAAAACAGATTTCAAAAAAGTTATCAGACCCAAAACTCCTAATCACAACAAGATCAGAATCGAACATCCAAGTATGAAAAAAATAATTCTAGCCTCCAAGTCCCCACGCCGCAGCCAACTCCTCGAACTAGCTGGTATCCCTTTCGAAATTCGTACAAAAGAAATTGAAGAAATATATCCCGACACTTTAGCTGTAGAAGAAGTCGCTCCCTTTCTAGCAAAGCTCAAAGCTCTTGCGATGATCGATACCTTACAAGATGGTGAAGTCATTCTAACTGCCGATTCAGTCGTTATTCACGAAGGCATCATTTACGGAAAACCAAAGGATTTCGATGATGCAAAAGCTACGCTTCAAAAGTTATCAGGGTCTGTACACACCGTGATTACTGGCGTTTGTATGATTTCCAAAGAAAAGGAAGAAGTTTTTGCTGGTGTCTCTGATGTGTACTTCGATGAATTAACCGACGAAGAAATTGAGTATTACATCAACACTTATGAACCTTATGACAAAGCGGGTTCGTATGGTATTCAAGAATGGGTCGGCCTCTGTAAAATCAATAAAATCGAAGGGACTTTTCCAAATATTATGGGACTGCCCGTTGATTTGGTTTATAAACATTGGCAACGGTTTTAGAAGCCAAGTAGTTCACAGGAAAGCTATTGAAAGACTGGTTTGAGTTATCACTTCAATTCCCTATATTTGCGCATTCTGAAACACTGATTTCGGCAAGTCCGAATTACACATAATTCAAAACAGATTTTATATTATGTTTGAAAGTTTAAACGAAAGATTAGAAGGTGCTTTTAAAACCTTTACGGGGGATAATAAAATCACCGATATCAATATCGCTACGTCCATCAAAGAGATTCGTCGGGCACTTGTAGCAGCTGATGTTAATTACAAAATAGCTAAGGAATTTACGGACAGAGTAAAGGACAAAGCACTAGGTACAGAAAACGTCCTCAATGCGGTAAAGCCTGGAGAACTGATGGTCAAAATCGTTCAAGACGAGCTGATTGACCTAATGGGAGGACAGGCCGCTGGTATCAATATCAAGGGTACTCCTGGAGTCGTTTTGATCTCTGGTCTACAAGGTTCTGGTAAGACGACCTTTAGTGCGAAGCTCGCTAATTTCCTAAAGACAAAAAAGAAGAAAAAACCTTTGATGGTTGCCTGTGATGTCTATCGTCCTGCGGCAATAAACCAGTTGACGGTTCTTGGTGAGCAGATCAATGTTCCGATTTATAAGGAAATAGAAAATAAGAACCCTGTAGAGATTGCACAAAACGCAATCGTATATGCTAAGGAGAATGGACATGATGTCGTAATTGTCGATACCGCTGGTCGATTGGCTGTGGATGAAGAGATGATGAATGAAATCGACAATATCAAAAAAGGGGTCCAACCAAACGAGACTCTCTTTGTAGTAGATTCCATGACTGGTCAGGATGCGGTAAATACTGCTCAGGCCTTCAACGAAAGAATTAATTTCGACGGAGTTGTTTTGACTAAATTAGATGGTGATACCAGAGGTGGTGCTGCTCTATCTATTAAGTACACTGTTGGTAAGCCGATTAAATTCGTAAGTACAGGTGAGAAGATGGAGACCATCGATATCTTCTACCCAGATCGTATGGCGCAGCGGATTCTCGGTATGGGGGACATCGTTTCCTTTGTAGAAAAAGCACAAGAGCAATTCGATGAGAAAGAAGCGAAGCGACTAGAAAAGAAAATTAAAAAGAACAAATTTGATTTCAATGATTTCTTAAGTCAGTTGAATCAGATTAGAAAAATGGGAGACATTAAGTCTTTGCTAAACATGATCCCAGGAATGAATAAAATGACTAAGAATCTGGACATTGATGATTCCGCTTTCGCGAAAGTAGAATCCATCATTTTCTCTATGACACCTGATGAAAGAGCGCGACCAGAGATATTAAACATGAGTCGTAAGAATAGAATTGCAAAAGGTTGTGGTCGTAACATCCATGAGATTAATCAGTTTATCAAACAGTTCGATCAAATGCGTAAGATGATGCACAAGATGTCTAAGAACCCGAACATGATGCGCGGTATGGGTGGTGGCATGAAAAAGTAAGTTCCTATTTTCAAAATTCAATTTAAAAAATAAAAATCAACATAATACACATGTCTAAATCAAGATTCAAACCCGGCGTTCTGACCGGAGACGCAGCAACCGAATTGATGAACTACGCCAATGAAAAGGACTTCGCTCTACCAGCGGTCAATGTCATTGGTACAAACTCTATAAACGCTGTTTTGGAAACTGCCAGAGAAGTAAACTCTCCAGTTATTATTCAATTTTCAAACGGTGGTGCTTCCTTCTTTGCAGGTAAAGGTTTGTCAAATGACAATCAGCAAGCTTCCATTCTTGGAGGTATCTCAGGAGCAATGCATGTGCATACAATGGCGGCGGCTTATGGCGTACCGGTTATCTTGCATACGGATCATTGTGCGAAAAAATTATTGCCTTGGATAGATGGATTATTAGCTGCGGGTGAACGTTTCCACGCTGCTAGAGGATACTCTCTTTATAGTTCTCACATGTTGGATTTGTCAGAAGAGCCAATTGAGGAGAACATTGAAATTTGTAAAGAGTATTTGAAGCGAATGGATAAGATTGGAATGACCTTGGAAATAGAACTTGGTGTAACTGGTGGTGAAGAAGATGGTGTAGACAATACAGATATTGACAGTTCAAGATTATATACACAGCCAGAAGAAGTTGCTTATGCTTACGAAGAGTTGTCTAAAATCAGTCCTAAATTCAC
Source organism: Saprospiraceae bacterium (assembly GCA_045105695.1). Lineage (GTDB taxonomy): Bacteria > Bacteroidota > Bacteroidia > Chitinophagales > Saprospiraceae > CALGLS01. The sequence continues at coordinate 6,049 of JBGCDT010000318.1, forward strand.
AGTAGCGGCTGCTTTTGGAAATGTACATGGCGTTTACAAACCTGGTAATGTTGAGTTACGTCCTATCATCTTGAAAAACTCTCAGGAATTCGTTCAGGAGAAATTCAAAACAGAGAGTTCGAACCCAATCAACTTCGTTTTCCACGGCGGTTCTGGATCTTCCAGAGAAGAGATTCGTGAAGCCATCGAGTACGGGGCAATGAAGATGAACATTGATACAGATATGCAATGGGCTTTCTGGAAAGGTGTTCGGGATAACTATGAAAGCAAGCGTGATTATATGCAAACACAAATCGGAAACCCGGACGGCGACGACGTTCCAAACAAAAAGAACTACGATCCTCGTAAATGGTTACGTGCAGGTGAAGGTGCTTTTGTCGAAAGATTAAAGCAAGCTTTTGAAGACTTGGATTGCATGAACAGAAATGCTTAAAAAAAGGAAGTCGTTATTGACTTCGCTATCATAAAATAATCTTACGAAAAGGGTTCACACATCAAGTGAACCCTTTTCTACCCTCTAAACCCTCTTCTACCCTTTTCCCATTTCAAAAAATGCCGATAAATCAAACAGATTATTCCTCTGAAGACGAGTCGCCTTATCCCTACGCTAGCTTTACAGTTAGAGCCCTAGCTTCCTTGGTAGACTTCGCTGTTTTCATACCTTTCATGGCATTGAGCACGTACAATCAGCTGACGATTAAATCGCTCACTTTAGAATTATCACTCTCTGTAATACTATTGTTATACAAACCACTAATGGAGTGGAAGTACATGGCTACTCTAGGAAAGTTGGCGACTAAGACAAAAGTGATTGCAGAGGTAGGCGGGCCAATGACCTTGGGACAGTCCTTTGTTCGCTCCGCTATTTTTATGGCTGGGTTTGTCATTTCTATTTTGATATCAATTAGTGTTTTTACAAATCCAGCATTTCAAGATATAACTACGTTAGAGCAGATGGTCGCCTTTGAAGCTTATCAAAGTTATGGCTCAGCTCATGATAGTTTGGGATTTATAATGATGATGTCGGTGGGGTTTATCATTTTCGATCCGCGCTGCCAAGGAGTGCATGATAAGATGGGGAGGACACTGGTTGTGTTGGATCGGTAGGAAAAATTTCGCGCTGCAACTTCTAAAAGTTGCGGTGAGCATTCTTTTTTTATTATTGATATATGTCGTTGTGTGCCATAAAAAAGAAAATTTCAGCAATGGATAAAATTATTTTGATAGAATGGGAAAAATTTTATCGATTAAGCGTAAGAGAACAACAACAAATTCTTAAAACAATTTTAGAGAAAGCAAATAACGATAAATCAGCATTTGTCAAATTCTTTAGATCACTTGACTACGGAACAACATCAAATAGAATGATTTTTTATGAGGCAATTTGGAAAAATCCAGTTGGCTGGGAAGATTTTCTTTTAGGTGAATTAAATTGGTTAATAAATACAGCAGAACGAAAAGACGAAAAAGCAATCGAAGAATTATCAAGTATTTTTTATATCGTTGCTGGGAAAGGACTATCGAGTGACTTTTACAATAATGCTACAAAAATTTTAGAACCAAGATTAGCTTCAGAAATTCCAAAAATACGGGAAACAGCACTCGAGGGAATAATTGAAATATCAAAGTCACATGGAAAAGGAATTGATTCGCAATTAGTAAATAAGTTGGAAAAGCAACTTACGGATAAAGAATTTGATATTAGATTATACGCCTATTATGGATTAAAAGAATTTAAATTACTTCCAAATAATTTTCAACTTTCATTCAAAGATAAATTGCAATGCATTTGGAAAGGATATAAATATTGAAAAGAGAATACGCCACAGAATATTAAAGGGACTGAAAATTGCGCCAACGCCCGATTCCTTTGTTTGAAATAATGATTTAGTTCCGTAGCCGAAAAAGAACTCGTCAGGCAATTTTTAAACTTGCAAGACGAGCTTTTTCTTTCCGATTGCCTACATCCGTAGCACGTCCGAAGGCATTTTTAATTTTAATTCAAATTTTAATTTTCATTAAATCACTGATACCCCGCCGCCTGCAATTCAAACAACTCCGAATACAATTTCTGATCCTCCATCAATTCCTCATGTGTACCGTGCTCTAAGATTTTTCCATCTTTCAAAACGATGATTCGATCCGCCATTCTAACCGTACTGAATCGATGCGAAATGATAATACTCGTCTTCCCTTTGGTCAAACCAATAAAACGCTGGAAAGCTTCGTACTCCGCTCTGGCATCTAAGGCAGAGGTTGGTTCATCCAAAATCAGTACGGAGGCATCTTTCATGTAAGCTCTGCCTAAAGCAATTTTTTGCCATTGGCCTCCCGAAAGATCGGTTCCTCTGGCAAAACGTTTTCCGAGTTGTTGTTCATAACCATCTCTCATTTCAGCAATAACTTGGTCAGCTAAACTTCTGGAAGCTGCTTCTTTGATCACTTCCAGATTGTCCAGTTGGTCTATATTTCCAATAGCTATATTTTCCCTAACCGTAAATTCATAGCGCACAAAATCCTGAAAGATTACTCCGAACATTTGTTGATAAGCTGCCTTATTAAATTGCCGAATATCAGTTCCATCTAACAATATACTTCCGGAGTTCGGTTCGTAGAAACGAAGGAGTAATTTTATCAATGTCGTTTTACCTGCTCCATTCTCTCCAACGAAAGCCATCTTCTCCCCTGCTCTGATTGTAAAGTTTACATTATCTAAAACCAACTCTTCAGAACCAGGATAACGGAAGGTTACGTTTTTGAGTTCAAACCCAATCTTAATATTCTCTGGCAAGGGAGTGACCTGCGCTTTATCCTGATCTCCTTGGATTCCTAAAAACTCGAAGTAATCTCCAAGCTGTAATGCTCTTTCTGAAATCCTAGTAAAGCGACCTAAACTCGATTGCATATTCGCTTTCAACCTTCTAAACGAACCTGCTAAAAAGGTTAACTCTCCAATAGACAATACCCCACTCAATACTCTATAAATGATCAAAACATAAGCAGCGTAATAACTAGCGATGCCCAGTAAATTAAAAATCCACTATTTAGAATCCACAATTCTCTATTTAAAGGCGCCTCACCTTGTAAACTTACCCAAAAGTAATACAAGCAAA